>NZ_JBQHUP010000016.1:0-50368 GCF_052065175.1 Dysosmobacter sp. HCP28S3_G4
CTCAGCGGCGTTGGGTACTGCTTTGATAATGCGCGGATGGAGAGTTTTTTCGCCACGCTCAAAAAGGAGAAGATCTATCAGATCGCGGCTTACAAGCTGCCGAGAGAACAGAGACCATCCCAAATTTTGTGTAAACCTCCGATGTGGTGCTTCTATTCTACACCACATCGGAGGTTTACACAAAATTTGGGATGGTCTCTCCTGGCGGGATAATTGGCCCAATCTGAGTACCTATTTCAAGTATCCCCAAGAGGTTCGCCGTCTGATCTATACGACCAACACCATCGAGGGCTTCAACCGTCAGCTTCGGAAGGTGACCAAGGCAAAATCCGTGTTCCCCACCGATGACAGCCTACTGAAAATGCTGTATCTGGCCATGATTGATATCACAAAGAAATGGACTGGCCGGAGACAGGATTGGAGCATGATTCATGCTCAGCTGGCAGTATTTTTTGCTGATCGCATGCCGGAATAACCTGCTGCATACCGGCATGTCAAGGATCAAGATGAACGGGGGCTGGCGCCCCCGCCCTTGACATGCCCACGATCTACTGTTATTTTGAAAACAAGGCGGCAGCAGCTTGCACCACTTCCACCTTGAATATATTTTGCTCTATTTGCACCGCATTTCGGCGTTTACACAGAATTTGGGACAGACCCAGAGAACAGGTCAAGACGATCATTTTCCGGTACGTTTTTGCCTATTACAATCGCATCCGGATCTATACGAGCAATCCTCAGGGCCTGCCGCCCGTGCGCTACCGGGAGTGGGCGGCCAACCACCGGCAGAGCGCCGCTTAGCACGCGCATATTGTCAGCATTTCAGATTTTGGGTGTCTTCCGACTGCACATTTCTTGACATTTCCATATTTGCGCTGACTTCTTCCGCTGTTCTCCGCAGGGATGGCAGTCCGTACAGATGCTGGATCAGAACCATCTTGAACAGTACCACTGGGTCCACGCTGGGCCGTCCGTTATCTTCGCTGTACAGCAGTTCCACCATTTCGTAGAGTCGGTTAAAATCTACCGCCGCATCTATTTTCCGCAGCAGATGATCTTTCGGCACCAAACTTTCTGTATCCACGATTTCTACGATTCCACGATCCAGCTTCCCTCGTTCAAGCATCTTTCATCACCCATGCTTATTTTACCATATAAATGCGAAAAAGCCCAGCTATGCTCGACTTTTTCGACAGCCTGAAGAGCAGCTCCGTTTCAGAACGGAGCTGCTCTTTTTTGATGCAGCAGTCAGTAGAAACCAACCTGGGAGGTGTACTCGTCGATACGCTTCAGGATATCCCGGTTGGCGCCGTTGGTCATCCGGGACAGGCAGGCGCACAAAAACTCCGCCGTCAGCATAGGCGCCACATAGGAGTTGTAGAAATTGCAGCTCTCGCACCGGGCCAGCAGCAGAACGTCCGCGTAGGGCGCCAGCACGCTGGTGGGCTTGTCCGTAATGACGATCACCTTAGCGCCCTGCTTCTTGGCCATCTCCGTCGCCAGTCGGGTCAGATTGGAGTAGCGAGGGAAGGAGATGGAGATGACGCAGTCCCCCTTGCCAATGTCGCTGACGAAGTCAAAGATATTCTGTGCCCGGTTCACAAAGTGATGCACATGGGGCAGGGTCTGCCGCATGATGACGTGAAGGAAATCCGCGATGCAGTCACAGCCCCGGGATGACAGAATATATCTCGCGTTGCTCTCCAGCAAAATGTTGCACGCCCGCTCGTACTGGGCCTCCGAGTTGTTGGCGACAGTCCCCTGGATATTGGCCAGAACGTACTTCATGACGGAATCCTGTGTGGATGTACTGTAGCTGTGCTTGCCGGCCTCGTTCAGCCGCTCCACCGGGATCACGATGGACTCATTGATGATCTCGCTGTTGTCCGCGTACACCTCCCGCAGAAACTTCTGGAATTCCGGATAGCCGGAAAACCCCAGCTGCCGCGTGAACCGGATGACGGTGGTATAGCTGATATCCAGCTTCTTCGCCAGCTCCATGGAGGACAGAAAGCAGCATTCCTGCAGATGATCCACCACATAATCGGCCACGATCTTCAGCTTTGGGGAAAGCTGGGCCACGGTCAGCAATTCATTCAGTCTGTCATTCATATATGAAAGTCTGTTTCCTTTCTCTGCGGAAAGCAGGACGCCTGCCGTTTTTCCGACCTATTGTACTATATCGTTCCTGAAAAATCCAGATGGCATCCGTTGATTTTTCACAAAAGGGCAAAAAGGTTTGTGAATTTTTTGTGAATTCGTCAATTTACATCATTTCCCACGGACACTATAATATCATACAAATAAAGATATTTTTATTTATAAATAAAAAATTAAAAATATCTTTATTTAAAAATTTCAGGAGGGTTCTCCATGAAGAAATTATCCCTTGGCAAGAAGATCCTCATCGGCATCGTCATCGGTCTCGCTATCGGCTTTATCTCTCCGCAGGCGGCGGAAATGCTGTCTCCCCTGGGCAGCATCTTCCTGAGAATGCTGAAGATGCTCATCGTTCCTCTGGTGTTCTTCAGCATCACCAGCGGCGTTTGCAAGATGGGCGACGCGAAGCAGCTCCGTACCGTGGGTCTGCGGTTCGTGCTGTACATCGTCATCACCTCCGGCCTCTGCTCCATCATCGGCATTGCGGCGGCGTTCCTCGTCAACCTCGGCAGCGGCACCACGGAGTTCCTGGACCCCTCCGCTCAGGTGGACAGCGTGAATTACAACTTCATTGACAATGTGGTCTCCTGGTTCCCGGACAACGTGGTCCAGGCCATGGCCAACGCCAATATGCTCCAGATCATCATCTTCTCCCTGTTCCTGGGCGTGGCCCTGCTGTATCTGGGCGAGCGGGTCTCCAGACTGGTCCACATCATCGACGAGGCCAGCGAAACCATGCTGAAGATCACGGAATTCGTCATGGCCTTCTCTCCCATCGGTATCGCCTCCCTGATGGCCACCATGGTCAGCACCATCAGCTCCGCCACCATGAAGGAAGTCATCAGCTTCCTGATCACCGACAATATCTGCGCCGTGCTGATCCTGTTCGTCCTGTATCCTCTACTGATACAGCTCTTCGCCAAGCTGAACGGCGTCCGCTTCATGAAGAAGATCACGGAGCCCATGCTGGTGGCCATCTCCACCACCTCCTCCGCGGCCACTCTGCCGGTCTCCATCCGCACCGCTGAGGAGAAGCTGGGCGTTCCCGAGAATATCTACGGCTTCACCCTGCCTCTGGGCAACACCTGCGGCATGAACGGCTTCGCCCTGTTCATCGGCCTGTTCTGCGTCTTCTCCTCTCATCTTTACGGCTTTGACATCTCCTTCGGCCGCATCGCCCAGTTCGTGTTCCTGGGCATCATCCTCTCTATCGGCGCCGCCGGCGTCAAGGGCGCAGGCGTGGTCATGTCCACCGTGCTGCTGGAGGCACTGGGAATGCCTCTGTCCATGGTGCCTATCCTGGCCGCTATCTGGCCCACCATTGACCCCGCCCACACCGTTCTGAACAACGTCAGCGATCTCACCGGCACCACCATCATCGCCAGCCAGCTGGGCCGGCTGGATAAGGCTGTCTTCGGCAGCAGCGCAAATGGAAAGGAAGCAAAGTAATGCTGCAATTCAATCAGGAGATCCTAGGGCTCCAGCCCTCCAAATCCATGACCTTCATGGCAAAGGCCCGGCAGCTCCAGGCGGCGGACCCGGAGGTCGTCAATCTCTCCGGCGGCGAGCCGGACTTCGATACCCCCCAGAAGATCCGGGAGGAGCTGTACCGCCAGGTGGCCGCAGGCTACACCCACTACACCGTCGGCGCCGGTCTGCCGGAGCTGCGGGCGCGCATCGTGAAAAAGCTGAAAGAGGAGAATGGCTGCGACTATTCTCCGGAGGGCGTCGTGGTGACGCCGGGCGGAAAGTTCGCCGTCTATCTGGCGGTGCGGACGTTCGTCAACGCTGGAGATGAGGTCATGTACCTGGAGCCTGCCTGGGTCTCCTATCCCTCCATCATCGAGGCCTCCGGCGGCAAGCCGGTGCCCGTCCGGCTGTCCCGGAAGGACAACTACCGTATCACCCTGGAGCAGCTGGAGCAGTTCGTCACAGACCGGACGAAAATGCTCATCATCAACTACCCCAACAACCCCACCGGCCGGACCCTGACCCGGAGTGAGGCGGATGTGCTGGAGCAGTTCCTGCTGCGCCATCCCAATCTGGCGCTTCTGGCGGACGAGATCTATGAGCGCATCACCTACACCGGCCATGAGAACGTCAGTATGGGCTCCTATCCCTCTGTGGCGGACCGGGTCATCACCATGAACGGCTTCTCCAAGAGCGTGGCCATGACCGGCTGGCGCATCGGCTATCTGGCCACCACGCCGGAGATCAAGGCGGTGATGTACAAGCTGTTCCAGCACACCGTCACCTGCGTCAGCGGCTTCATCCAGAAGGCCGCCGTGGTGGCGCTGGACTGCACGGAAGAGATTGAGGAGATGCGCCAGAGCTATGAGCGCCGCCGCGATCTGTTCGTCAACGGCCTCAACGCCATTGAGGGCGTGGAGTGCAGCATCCCCGAGGGCGCCTTCTACGCCTGGGTGAAGTTCGACATCCCCGGCATGGACTCTGAGGGCGTCTGCGACTACATCCTCAAAAACGCCAAGGTTGTGGGCGTACCGGGCGTCGCCTACGGCACCGACGACAGCTGCGTCCGGTTCTCCTTCGCCGCCAGCGAGGAGGATCTGAAGCGGGCGCTGACCCAGATCCGAGCCGCCATGAGCCGGATCCAACGATAATTGGAGGCAGAACAAGCATGAGCAAGGGCAATCTGATCATTGAGAATATCCAGCGTCCCGCCAGGGAGCTGGTGCAGCGGTTTGCGGACATCCCGGTGGCCAACATCGACGACTGCATGGGCCGTACCGCGGCCATGAACTACCGCATCCGTCCCATGAACCGCAGCAAGCTGCTGGGAACGGCGTTCACCATCAAGGTGCCCGAGGGGGATAACCTGATGTTCCACAAGGCCATGGACATGGCCCAGCCCGGCGACGTGTTCGTCATCGACGCCGGCGGCAGCGCCAGCCGTTCCATCTTCGGTGAGCTGATGGTGACCTACTGCCGCAGCCGCGGCGTGGCGGGCATCGTGGTGGACGGTAGCATCCGGGACTCCGAGGCCATCGGCCAGATGGAGGACTTCCCGGTCTACGCCATCGGCGTCACCCCCAACGGCCCCTATAAGAACGGCCCCGGCGAGATCAACACGCCGGTAACGGTGGGCGGCATCGTGGTGCGTCCCGGCGATATCCTGGTGGGCGACGCCGACGGCGTCATCGTCATCCGCCCGGAGGACGCGGAGGCCATCGCGGCCGCCGCTGAAAAGGTGGTCGTCACCGAGGAGGGCATCATGAAGGACATCGTGGAGCACGGCACCTATGTGCGTCCCTGGGTGGACAAGAAGCTCCAGGAGATCGGCACCGAGATCGCAAGATAACGTCTCTCCCTTCTCTTCCGGGCCTTGTGCCCAGACAGAAAATGCCACCCCGAAGCAGCTGCTTCGGGGCGGCATTGCGCTGTCTGTCAAAATGTATGCATCCGTGCCAGCACATTCTCCAGATCCGGGATGCTGGAGATGCCGCCGGAGCGCTCCGTAGACAGGCTGGCGGCAGTGGAGGCGAACCGCGCCACTTCCTCCAGCTCCTGCTCCGTCAGATCCGCCGGGGCTTTGCCCAGCGTCAGCAGACGGCTGAGAGCGGCGCCGCCGAAGATATCCCCCGCTCCGGTGCTGTCCACCGGGCGGACAGGCGGGCAGTACATCCGGCAGGACGCGGAGGCGTTCTTGAGATAGCAGCCCTTCTCTCCCAGCGTCACCATGGTCAGCTGGACGCCGTACTCCTCCAACAGGCGATCTGCACCCTCCTCCGGGCCGCAGTTCCACAAAAACCGAATCTCCTCGCCGTTGATCTTCACCACGTCAGCCTGGCTGATCCCCCACAGGATCTGCTTCCGGGCCTCGTCCAGAGACGTCCAAAGAGGACGGCGGAGATTGGGGTCGCAGGTGATGAGCTTGCCCCGCTGCCGGGCGTAGGCCACCGCCTCACGGGTGGCCGTTCTGGCAGGCTCATCGGTAAGGCTCAGACTTCCGAAGTGGAAGACCCGGGCCTGATCAATGAGGGACAGGTCCAGTTCCTCCAGACGCAGGCAGGTATCCGCCCCGGGCTTCCGTGCGAAACTGAAGGACCGGTTCCCCTGCCCGTCCAGCGTCACAAAGGCCAGGGTGGTGAACACTGACGGATCCGTCAGGACGCCGCTGGTGTCCACGCCCGCCTGCCGCAGGGTCTCCAGCAGCAGAGAGCCAAAATGATCGGCGCCCACCTTCCCCAGCAGGGCGGTGCCGGCGCCGTAGCGGCTCAGCGCCGCCAGAAAATTGCTGGGTGCCCCGCCCGGATGGCCAGCCATGGTGGGGTATCCGTTTTGATCCGTGCCCAGGGCGGTGAAATCCACCAGCAGTTCCCCTAGAGCAACCACATCCAAAGTCATGTCTCCTCCTCATTCGGACGCCTTCCGGATAGACGGCATCCCCGGCCTCCCGCCGGTCGGAACCAGAAACGCTATGGCCTCTGCTATAATTAAACGATTTTCTCTATATTATATCGCAAATATTGCGTAATCGCAACACCCAATATCAATGTTCCCATTCATTTCACAGCGCGGCCCGCAGACGGACCCATCCCGTCAGCCGAACCGCTGCCGCAGGCCCTCCCACAGCTCGATGGATTTGAATTTCAGCACGTAGCCCTGGCTCTCCTCCGTCAAGAGGCTCACGTCGCCGCCGTCCAGTCCGGCGGCCATGGCGGTCTGGGCCACGTCAGTGGTGGTCTGGGCACACAGGGGCGGAAATACCACGCACCACCAGTTGTGCCCCTCCCCCGCCCCGATGACCAGCCGCAGCGCCAGATACTCTCCGGCTGGCAGGGTGAAGCCGTCGTATTCCCGGGTGGGAAAGGCGGCGTCAGTCAGCTCCGCCGTGACATCGTAGTCATAACCCTGGGCGGCCACCGTCTCCAGTGCGATCTCCCGCAGCTCCGGAAGAGCCTCCCGCAGATCCTCCTCCGCCGCGCTTCGGTCATGGGCGCGCTCCAGGATCTCCTCCGCCCGCTCCAGAACGGCGTCCCGGACCTGGAGCTTCAGGGCCTGGTCCTCCTCCGAGTCTGAATTTGCCAGGATGTGGAGCCGCACCACCTTGTCCGCCAGCACTTGCTGGCTTCGGATGGACCACATCCCCCAGATCAGCGCGGCCAGCAGGCCGATGAGCAGCGCAAGCTCCAGACGCTTCCAGCGCCGCGACGTCTTTGCCGTATTGTTGGTATCTGTCATAAAAACCTCCATGCGCCGCCGGGCGCTTTTCCGAAAGCGGTGGCCCGGCTATGTATCCGCTTCTTTCCAGAGTTTGGACAGAATGGACGATTTTTATACAGGATCCCGGCATACGAAAACCCTCCCCGGAAGTTCTCCGGGGAGGGATCTGCGTCAACAGAAAATCAGGCCTTCTTGGCGATCTCGGTCAGCTGGGTGAAAGCGGCGGCATCGTTGACGGCCATCTCGGCCAGCATCTTGCGGTTGATGGCGATACCGGCGACCTTCAGGCCGTGCATGAAGGTGGAATAGTTCATGCCGTTCAGCTTGCAGGCGGCGGAGATACGGGTGATCCACAGGGAGCGGAAATCACGCTTCTTCAGGCGGCGGCCGGCATAGGCGTAAACGCCGGACTTCATGACCGCCTCGTTGGCGATTCTGAAGTGCTTGGACTTGTCGCCCCAGTAGCCCTTGGCCAGCTTCAGGGTCTTATTTCTTCTCTTGCGCGACATCATCGCGCCTTTCACTCTTGCCATTTTCGATTATCCTCCTATTCTAAAACGTCTCGTAGCTTACTTGTAGGGAATCATCTTGCGGACGGCCTCCACGTTGGTGGCGTCGGCATAGCTGATGGCACGCAGGCGGCGAGTGCGTTTGGTGTCCTTCTTGGTGAGGATGTGGCTCTTGAAAGCCTTGGCGCGCTTGACCTTGCCGGTCTTGGTGAGGTTGAATCTCTTTTTGGCCCCGCTATGGGTCTTCAGCTTCGGCATAATTGCAATCTCCTTCCGTTATTTGAAAACAATTGAATGTGGATTTACTTGCCTGCCTTGGGAGCGAGGAAGATGGACATCATCCGTCCCTCCAGCTTCGGCGACTTCTCCAATGTTGCTGTTTCGGCACACTGTTCGGCAAACTTGGTCAGCAGGTCCCGGCCGATCTCGGTATGGGCCATCTCGCGGCCGCGGAAGCGGACAGAGACCTTGACGCGGTTGCCGTCGGCAATGAACTTCTGCGCATTCCGGAGCTTCGTGTTGAAATCGCCGATGTCGATGCCCGGAGACATGCGGACCTCTTTGATCTCCACAACGTGCTGGTTCTTTCTGGCTTCCTTCTCCCGCTTGCCCTGTTCAAACTTGAATTTACCGTAGTTCATCAGCTTGCACACAGGGGGCACAGCCTGCGGGGAGATCTTCACCAGGTCCAGACCCTTCTCATCGGCGATCCGCAGAGCGTCTGCGGAAGACATGATACCCAGCTGGGCGCCGTCGTCCCCGATCAGACGGATTTCCTTGTCGCGGATGTCCTCATTCAGTTCATGCACTGCTTTACTAATGGTCGAAGCACCTCCATTCAGAATATGACAAAACGCGGATGCCGCAACGGCATCCGCGTGATCTCACCGGACAGCACGCCCTTTCCGTCCACAGGACGGAGGGCGTCATGTCAACAAACCGCTCTTCGGCGGTCTGATCACCATGTAAACCTCTTTGCGATCGCTGGAGGTGAGGCGGATGCGTTCAGCCTGCTTTGTTTTGCTGAAATAATATAGCACATGTTCTTCCCGGTGTCAATCATTTTTTGAAAAAACACGATAAAAATCAGTTCTTCCCGCGGCACGCCGGACGGCGGGATATTCCGCGCATAAACCGCCGCCGGCCCGGGCAGAATAGGGCCGTACTCAGGAGCTGAACCCTGATACTATGGAAAGGAAGCATGAGCTATGCAGAACAACAATCAGCGCAACCAGAACCAGAACAACAATCAGAACAATAACCAGCGTCAGAACAACGACCAGAACCAGAAGGAAAATCAGAAGGAAAACCGCAAGCAGAACCAGGCCAACGACCAGCGGGACCGCTGAATCCACGGCGGGGGCATTGCTCCCGCCGTTACATATTGCCTTTTTCTCCCCCGTGTGATAAGCTGTCTCTGACAGAGGGAATTTCCTTGAAAAAACACGGTTCATCGAAAAACACAGAGCCGCCCTCTCTCTGTCCGAATGCTTGATCTGCGCCGTTGACAGGCAGACTGGGGGAATTTTTTATGAAAAACCGGGGCAAGCTGCTGGGCTACATCTGCGCCCTGTTCACCGTGGTGGTGTGGGGTGCCACGTTCATCTCCACCAAGGTCCTTCTCCGATACTACACGCCCACCCAGATCATGCTGATCCGCTTCATTCTGGCGGAGGGCTTTCTGTGGCTGCTGCGGCCCCGGCGGCTCCGGCTGCAAAAGGGCGAGGAGGTCCTTTTCCTCCTGATGGGACTGTTCTCCAGCTCCCTGTATGCCCTGGCGGAGAACACCGCCCTCATGACCACCCAGGCCGCCAACGTCAGCATTCTGGTAGCCACCGCCCCCATTTTCACCGCCCTGATGGCCCATTTCACCACGGACGAGAAGTTCCACTCCGGTACGGTGATCGGGCTACTGGTGGCCTTCGCCGGGGCCGTGCTGGTGGTGTTCAACGGCGCGTTTCTCCTGAAGCTGAATCCAAAGGGCGATCTTCTCTCGGTGCTGGCCGCCGTTTTCTGGTCCTGCTACTCCGTGCTGATGAAGCGGTTCACCGGACGGTACGACTCCCTGCTCATCAGCCGCCGCATCCTCTTCTGGGGCATGGTGACCGCCGTGCCCATGGTGCTGCTGGAGGGCGCGCCCCTACCGCTGGAGCCCCTGCTCCTGCCGGAGGTGATCCTGAACTACCTGTTTCTGGGCCTGTTGGGCAGCGCCGTGTGCTCCGTGTGCTGGAACGAGGCCTTTACCCAGCTGGGCGTGGTGGCCACCAACAGCTTCCTCTACGCCGTGCCCTTCATCACCATTCTGGCGGCGGCGTTCTTCCTGGGGGAGCCCATCTCCCCGGTGGCCGTGGCAGGCGCGGTGCTCATCACCCTGGGCGTGGCCGCCGCGGAGCGGCAGCCGAAGAAGCCCGGGACGCCCAGCCAGTCATGAGCCGTCAGCTGAATCCAGCAGACAGAAAGACCGGACGGTATCACGGAAATGTGATACCGCCCGGTTATTTTCGTTCCGGCGCCGCAGGCTCACTGAGGGTCCATGGCGTTCCGCAGGGTGTCGGTGACGGCGCCCTCGAAGATCTCCGTGGCGTGGGCGTGAAGGGTCTCCAGCGCTCCGGCGGACAGCGTGCAGGACAGCTGGCCGCCCATGGACAGGTCCATGTCGAAGACAAACTTCACCTCCGGGTCCTGGGGCGCGTTGGGCGCGGCCTTCAGACGGCCGGGACCGGCGTGGATCTTGGCCTGGCAGCTGGAGTCCAGCTTCAGCAGCAGGTCTGCCGCGCAGTTCAGGAAGTTCTCCTCCCGGACGTCCGGCTCCTGCAGAGGGCCGGTGTAAGCCGGGGCAATCAGGTCCGCCCAGGGCGTGCCCTCCAGACCCAGCTTCTTCCGGGAGATGACGTTGACATAACGCAGGCCCACCCGCTCAAAGAAGGCGGGCTTGTAGATGGAGATGAACTCCGCCAGGGGCTTGTCCAGCTGGTGGGCGAAGTCCTCCCAGCCGGTATAGCGCAGGGTGGACAGGGCGATGAAGTTCTGGGTCAGATTCAGCTTCCACAGATTGTCGGCGGAGAGGAAGTTGTAGTTGCTCACCGGCGGGGCCTGCCGGAGCTGGGGATTTGGGCCGCCGGCGCCCACCAGCTGGGGCGGCGCCGCCTCCTGACGCTTCACATACCGGGGGAAGGCGTCCCGGATGGCCTCCTGAAAGTCCGCCGGTTCGGTGTTGTTGATGGAGAGAATGGTGGGAAAGCGGAGCTGGCAGATGACCTCATGAACAGGGGCATTGCCGTAGAGGGTCCGCGGATGTTTGGAAAACAGCATGGCGAAGGCTCCTTTGTCGTTGGAATAGCCTTATTGTATCCCCCCGCCGGAAAAAAGTCAATGCGGCCCGCCGTTCCCCGTCCGTCACAGATAGAACCGGTGACAGCCGATGGTGGTGTAATACGTCCGGTTGGCGTTGATCCACTTCCCCTGGGACAGCGCTGGGGCGTAGAAGTACAGGCAGTCCCCCACCACGCTCTCCCCGCCGCTGAGGATCTGCTTCGCCGCCGTCACCGACAGGGGCGACGGCTCGTCGTAGATGGTGCCGTTGCTCACCGGCTCGAACTGGACGCCGTCCTTGCAGTCGAAGACCACCTCGCGGATGGTGTCGGGGAACTCATCGGAGGCCACCCGGTTCATCACCACGCTGCCCACCGCCAGCTGGCCCTGGAAGGACTCGCCCCGGCTCTCGGCGCTGATGACCCGGCTGAGCCAGTACAGGTCCTCCTCCGTCCAGGCGGGTCCCTCCGCCGCCGCGCCGTTCACCTGGATGCCGGTGGTGACGGCGGCGCCGCCCAGGGCGCCGTCCCAGCACACCTCCCAGCCCAGGGCCTGACACAGGGACCGCACCGGCACGTATGTACGCCCTTCCCGCAGAAACACCGGCGCCGTGGTGGCCCGGTCCTGGCCGTTCACCGTCAGCACCGTCTCTCCGGGCCGTGCGGTGAGGGACGCGTCCCCGCACCGGGCGGCAGCCTGTCCCGCCTGACTGTCCCAGGTCACGGTCCAGCCCGCCGTCTCCAGCAGCGCCCGCAGGGACACGGCGGTGACGCCGCCGCTGAGATAGGACGCCGACGGGAGCAGAGATCCGTTCACCGTCACCGGCACCATCCGGGCCGCGGCGGCGGTGGGCGTCAGGGCGGTCAGGGACAACAGGGCGGCGGCAGCGCCTGCCAAAAGTCTTTCCTTCATGGAAGTCTTTCCTTTCTGTGGTGATTTCGTAACGAAATGATACAGGAAATGACAAACGGTAACAAGCCACAAAACCTGGCAGGCCTGGCACGCTCCCCCTCTTCCGGAAGCGTTCTGGTGATTTTTGCAGAAATTTCCCGGTTCTCTATTGACAATATCGTTAGGCGATATTACACTGAGAGCAGATAATATCGACTAATGATATCGCTTTACGATAAAAGGAGTGGAGCACATGGCCAGAGAACCGCTGCGGGTACTGACGGAGCCCATGTTCTACGTTCTGCTGTCCCTGCTGCGGCAGGAGCGGTGCGGCACGGAGATCATGCAGTACACCGACGACACCACCGCCGGACGGGTGACCCTGGGCCCCGGCACGCTGTACACCATCCTGGCCAAATTCCAGGAGGAGCGGCTTATCGAGGAGACGGCGGTAGAGGGCCGGAAGCGGACCTACCGCATCACGGAGCGGGGCCGTGCCCTGTACCGGGAGGAGCTAGGCCGGCTGCGGCTGTGCGTAGCCGACGGCGAGCGGGAGGGACAGCTGTATCTGTCCTCCCTGGGACTGCCGGAAAGAGGAGGCGGCGAACCATGAAACGGGTGCTGAACTGGCTGCGGAACTTTCTTTGGGGCGACCGGATGCCCTGCGGCGAATACGATGTCCCCGGACTGGAGGACTGGCTGGAGCGGCAGGCCCGGCGGGGCCGGGTGCTTCGGAACTGGGCGTCCTTTGCGGAGGGCGTGCCGTCGGAGTGCCGGTTCTGCCTGGAACCGGCGGCGAAGCGGGAGTACGAGCCGTCGGATGAGAAGCTGGCGGACTACGCCGCCGCGGGCTGGGAGTACGTCTGCCGTACCAGAGGCGGCGCCTTTCTGGTGTGGCGGTCCACGTCGCCGGACCCCGTCCCCCTGCGGACGGACCCCACGGCGGACAGCTACGCCTATGACTATCTGTGGCGGCGGTTCCTGCTCCAAATGGCGCTGTGGCTGGCTTATATCATAGGAATGGTGGGGATCGCCGGTTATAATCTGGCCCGGGACCGCCACTTCCTGCTGAACATCATGCAGGACGCGGAAACAAGCTGGCTGGTGGTGTATCTCGCCCTGCTGCTGGTCTATACCGCCTTCGTCCAGTTCTCCGGTCTCCGGACCCTGCGGCGGCTGATGCGGAGTCTCCGGGCCGGGGTACCCATGGAGCGTCGGAAGTCCCGCATTCCCTTCCGGACCGTCTATCTGCTGGCCGCCTGCGGCATCCCACTGTATCTGGCCTGCGGGATGCTGTCCGTCTGGGAACCGGAACATGTGGATCTCGCCGACGACCTGACGCCTTTTGCGGCGGTAGACGCGCTGGGCGGCACGGCGGACGGCGCGAAAGTCACCCGCTTCCGCACGTTCCTGGGCAGGACTGTCACCGTGGCCCAGGGAGACTGCGATCTGCTGTGGAGGGACAGCGGACGAAGCACCAAAGATCTCATCCGCATCGTCTGCGACACCCAGCAGACGGTCTATCTCCCGTACTTTCCTGCCCTGTCCGGCCCTCTGCTGCGGGAACTGGCGGAGGCCTACATCCCGGAGGACGGCGGTCTCCCGGCGGAGACGCTGGACACAGACTGCTTTGATGATGCGTTTTATGTCAACTCTGACGGCATCCAGCACTTCGCCGCCCGGAAGGACGGCCGGGTGCTGTACTGCCGCACCGCCGCGCCGGAGGACCTGCGGGACCACCTTCCGGAGCTGGCGGCGGTGCTGGCGGACACGGACTGAAGAAAGGAGCGCACATGGACAACGAGAACAAGGCCCTGGGTTCGGCCTGCGGCCAGACGTGCAGCGAGATCCTCCCCGCCCGCTACGACCCGGCGGCGGTGGAGACGTGGCTGGAGGACATGGCAAAGGACGGCTGGCAGCTGACGGGCTTCGACTACCGCTTCTTCCGGACGGCAGGGACCTTCGAGCGGTCGGAGCCCCGGCCCACACGCTATCGCCTGACGCCCCTGACCCGGAAGGAAAAAGAGCCGGACGCGGAGCAGCGGGAGCTCTGCGAGCTGCGGGGCTGGCGGTACGCCGCCGCCATCTCCGACAGCTTCCACGTCTGGCGGTGCGACGACCCCGGGGCGCCGGAGATGGACACGGATCCGGTGACCCAGGCGGAGGGCTACCGCTGGCTGCGGCGGCGGGTCTGGCGGAGCTATCTCATCGACCTGCTGTTGGTGGCTTTGCTGTTTGTCATTGTTCTGGCGCTGCCCGGAAATGGCCGGGGCTTCCTGCTCAATATGTCGGAGAACGATGCGCCGGGAGAGTTCACGCTCTGGTGCCTGTCCATTGTAGGGATGACGGCCTCGGGCGTCGGGACCATCCGGACGCTGCGGCGGCTGTACCGGCGGCTTCACACCGGCGTCCCCATGGACCGCCCCGCCCCCTACCGGGCCAGACAATGGCGGACACGGGTCCTGTGGCTGGCCTTCATAGTGGGCTACTTCTATATCGTGTGCAACGGCCTGTTCAACGCCGACAGATTCCACCGGATGGACGACGATCCCGAAGCCATGGCCCGCGCCTGGTACGTGGATGTCACCGATCTCAATCCGTCGCTGACGGAGGCGGACGTCTGGCGGGCATACACGAAACAGCTGGAGCTGATCCCCCGGATGTACCAGGTGGACCACTATGCCGCGGACACCTCCGGTGTTGTGACGGACAGCGCACATACGGAGTATTACCGCCTGCTGACAGTCCCGCTGGCGGAGGAGCTGGAGCGGGAATTGGTGGAATATATGACCACTCGCAGCCACTATATTGACCTGACGGCCTGTCCCGTCTCCACGCTGGACAGCTTTTACTGGGGCCGGGGGGATGGACGGCAGTACGCCGTGGCCCGGCTGGGCTGTGCCGTCCTGACGGTGGAGTATGACGGTCCGGCGGACCTGCGGGACCATCCGGAGGCCCTGGCGGCGGCGCTGGCGGAGTAGCTGCCGGTTCCAAACAGTTTTAAATGATTTCAGATAAGGAGGGATCGCCATGCTGCGTGTCCTGCCCACCAGCGTGTACAATGTCCCGGCCATGGAGACGTGGCTGGGGGAACAGGCCCGGAAGGGCCGTCTCATCACCGGCTTCTGGGGCGACTACGGCGCCCTGTTCGACAAGGGGGAGCCCCGGGCGGAGGTCTACCGGCTGGAGCCCGGCGACGGCAATCTCCGGCCGGACCCGGAGAAAGCGGAGCTGTACGGCGCCGCCGGGTGGGAGTTCGTCGTCTCTACTTACGATCATACGCTGTGGCTGTTCCGGGCCTGCCGCCCGGACCCGTCCCCCATCCACACAGACCCGGAGACCCAGGCCATCGCCTTCGGGCGGCTGCGGAGGAAGCTGCTGCTCAATACCTTTCTGTGGGCGGTGCTGTTCGCCCTGTCGGTGGGGATCGTCCTGCTGAATCTCATGCGTATCTCCGTCTGGCAGGTGATCCAGGAACCCACCGCCCTGCTGGTCTTCCGGCCCGCCGCTTTCCAGATGAGCCTGCTGTGGGGCGGACTGGCCCTGAACGACTGGCTCGCCCTGCGGCGGCTGCTGAAGCCCCTGCGGGCCGGCATCCCCATGGAACACAGTGCGCCGTACCGTCAGGGCCGCCGGTGGTGGTTCTGGGGCGTCACGGCGCTGATTCCTCTCCAACTTCTTCTCATTCCCTGCTTCTCCGCCCTGGAGCCTGTGGTGGAGCGGTGGGCGGGGAACCCAGCCGGGTGTTCCTGGCCCATCGCCTACGTGCAGGTGGAGGATCTGGGAGCGTCGCCGGAGCGCCGGGCGGCCAACTACGTGACCCGGACGGACAGTATATTGGGCGAAAGCTACACCATTGGCGACGGCGGCGTCACCTTCGCCATGGGCCAGGACAGCCGTCTTCAGGGCCGGACCAACTTCTGGCGGCTGAAGGTGCCGGGGCTGGCGGAGGCGCTGACCCGGGAGATCCTCCGCGACGAGTTCCCCGGCGCCACCCGGAGCGAGTCCTTCCGGGCGTTTTTGAAAGAGGAGTATCCGGACAGCGTGAATCCCATGGCAGCGTCGGCGGAGCCGCTGGCGGACAGCCGCTTCGACGGCGTCTGGTACACAGCGGACGGGGATGTCCAGTATCTGCTGCTCCGGCAGGGCCGGACGGTGCTGTGGATGCGGGCGGAGGACGTGCCGGAGAACCTGCGGGATCATCTGGACGACTTCGCCGCCGCGCTGGACGGAGCTGCATGAGCCATACGGACAGCAAAGCCCCCCGCCGCCGGTTTCCGGCAGCGGGGGGCATCTGGTTTTCATGCGTTTATTTCCGGCGGATGAACTGGAGGTTCATGTCCACAGGGCCGGTGATGCCGTTGACCTCGGCGGTGGTGTACCGGGTGTCGCCGTCACAGAACTGCCAGTAGTCCATCTGATAGTAGAAGCTGGGATACACCCGCTCCGGGGAGCTGACGGGATAGCGGTACTCCGGGAACCAGATGGGATAGTCCTGGAGCTGGGGCAGGTTATACTTGTTGTAGCCCACCTCCTTGCCCATGTACACGATGGGCTGATAGCCCGCCTCCTCAATGCGCTGGCAGAAAGCTACGGCGCAGGCAGTGGCGATCTCCGGTGCCAGACTGTGGGCCCGGTAGGAGGTGGTGCCCAACTCCCAGTCGTAGGCCACGGGGCCGTCGATCTCATGCTCCTCCAGGATGCGCAGGACGAAGTCCGCCTCCTCGATGGCCTCCTCCACGGTGATGGCCTGGGAGAAGAAGTACACGCCGGTCTCGATGCCCGCCTCCATGGCGCCGTCGATGTTCTGGGTGCCGAAGGCGTCCGACAGGATGGTGCCGCCGCTGTAGCCCCGGAGGCCCACCCGGATCATGGCGAAGTCCACACCGTCGTCGGCCACGGCCTCCCAGTCGATGGTGTTGTTGGGGCAGCGCCGGTTCTGGTACGCGGACACGTCGATACCGAACCGGGTCCGGAAGTCCTCATTGGTGCACACCAGACGGCCCCGGTCATCCCAGTAGAAGTCATCGGCGGTGAGGGTGTTCCGCTCCAGATCGTCATATACCGAGACCTTGTAGTTGCCGTCCACGGCGGTGCGGTCCGCCTCGATCCAGGGATACTCCCGCTCCGGATCTTCGGCGGGCTGTTCCTCAACGGGCTGCTCCTGAGGCGTGGTGATGGTCTCCACGATGCCGGTGCCCAGATTCCGCACCGTGCCCGTCAGGGTCACGTCCCGCAAGGTGACGGTGCCAGTGACGCCGGGGGCCAGAATAAGGTCACCGGAAATGGTCAGATTGCTGAACTCCGCGCCGTCCACGGCGGTGACAAGGGCCGTGCCCTCCACATTCTCCGTGTAGGTGCCGCTGTCCTGGAACAGCTCCGAGATCATGCTGTTCAGCAGGTTCACCACCTCCGCACGGGTGATGGGGGTCTCCGGCCGGAAGCACCGGTCCAGTCCCACGTCGGTGATGTACCCGGCGTTGTACATGGTCAGCAGGTATCCCTTGGCATAGTCCTGGACCACGTAGCCGTCGGCGTAGGGCAACTCGCCCTCCGTCTCCGCCAGGCCGAAGGCCCGGCCGATCATGGTCACGGCCTGCTGGCGGCTGATGTTGTGGTAGATCAGCGCCTGGCCGTTGTTGCCCAGATACACCCCGGCGGCGTTGAGCTTCAGGATGTCGCTCTCCCAGTAGTCCCCAGCGGTGTCGGAAAAGGTGGAGGCGTCGGCCTCCTTGGTGTATTTCAGAAACCGGGACAGAATGCCCGCGAAGGCGCCCCGGGTGATGGTGGCGTCCGGCCGGAAGGTGCCGTCCTCATAGCCGTTGAGGATGTGGTAGTCCCCGCTCCACTTCTCGATGGCAGGCTCCGCCCAATGGCCAGCGGTGTCCTGATAGGCGGCCCGCGCCCACACCGGCAGGACCATGGCCGCTGCCAGGGACAGGGCCAGGATGCGTTTTGTCAGTCTGTTCTTGCCCATTTTCGTCTCCCTCTGGTGAAAAATGTCGAAGAAATATCCGCAAAAAGTCCCCGCGGCAAAGTCTCCGCGGGGGTCCTTTCCAGTACTTGCCTTGTCTGCCATCATAACAAATCTTTTCCATGGGGTCAACTGGTATCTTATGTTAACCTTTCCTTTTTCATAGAAAGTTCACAACTTCCGGCAAGGGCAGTGCAAAGGCCCCGTCCCGGCTGGACAGCCGGGATGGGGTCCTGTTTCCTATTTTCCGTAGGGGAAATCTTATTCCACGGTGACGCTCTTCGCCAGATTCCGGGGCTTGTCGATGTCGCAGCCGCGCTGGAGTGCCACGTAGTAGGCGAACAGCTGGAGGGGCACGATGCCCAGGGAGGGCTGAAGCACCGGATGGGCCGTGGGCACGGCCACAGTGGCGTCGGCGGTCTTCTCCATCTTCTCCCGGAACTCCTCCGTGGTCAGGGCCAGCACCTCGGCGCCCCGGGCCTTCACCTCCACCACGTTGCTCATGGCCTTGTCGAACAGCGGCCCGTAGGTCCCCAGAGCCACCACCAGCGTGCCCGGCTCGATGAGGGAGATGGTGCCGTGCTTCAGCTCGCCGGAGGCGTAGGCCTCGGAGTGGATGTAGCTGATCTCCTTCAGCTTCAGGGAGCCCTCCATGCCCATGGCGTAGTCCAGGTTCCGGCCGATGAAGAAGATGGAATCGTGGTTGAAATAGCGGGAGGCGAAGTACTGGACGTCCTTGGTGGTCTCCAGCACCTTCTCCATCTGCTCCGGCAGGGCCTCCGTCCCCCGGACGATGGCGTCGTACTCCTCCGGGCTGACGGTGCCCAGCACATCCGCCAGATACAGGCCGATGAGATCCATCAGTGCCAGCTGGGTGGAGTAGGCCTTGGTGGTGGCCACGGCGATCTCCGGACCGGCCCAGGTGTACAGCACGTCGTCCGCCTCCCGGGCGATGGAGGAACCCACCACATTCACCACCGCCAGCGTCCGGCCGCCCCGGCGCTTGGCCTCCCGCATGGCGGCCATGGTGTCCAGCGTCTCGCCGGACTGGCTGATGACGATGACCAGGGACTTTTCATCCACCAGCGGGTCGCAGTACCGGAACTCCGAGGCCAGCATCACCTCCACCGGACGGCGGGTCAGCCGCTCCCAGTTGTACTTGCTGACCATGGCCACGTGGTAGGACGAGCCGCAGGCGATGATGAACACCCGTGAGATGTCCCGGACGTACTCCGGCGTCAGGGTGATGCCGTCCAGCACCACACGGCCGTTTTTGATGCGGGGGGACACGGTGCGCCGGATGGCCTCCGGCTGCTCCATGATCTCCTTGAACATGAAATGGGGATAGCCGCCCTTCTCCGCCGCGGAGACATCCCAGTCCACGGTGTGGTGTTCCTTCTCCACGGGCACCAGCTCGTCGTCGAACACGTCGATGGAGTCCGGGGTCAGCACAGCGATCTCGCCATCGTCCATGTAGGCCACATCCCGGGTGTACTTGATGATGGCCGTCACGTCGGAGGCGATGAAGTTGCCGTTCTCGCCGTAGCCCAGGATCAGGGGACTGTCCTTCCGGGCGGCGATGAGGGTGTTGGGATAGTCCGCGCAGATGATGCCGAAGGCGTAGGAGCCCTCGATGCGGCGCAGGCACCGGCCCACCGCCTCCATCATATTGTGGCACTCGTTGTAGTGGTATTCCAGCAGCTGGGCCACCACCTCGGAGTCGGTGTCCGAGACGAAGTTGACCCCCAGCTTCTGGAGGTGCTCCTTGATCTCCAGATAGTTCTCAATGATGCCGTTGTGGACCAGGGCGATACGGCCGTTCTCGCTGACGTGGGGATGGGCGTTGATATCGTTGGGCTCGCCGTGGGTGGCCCAGCGGGTGTGGCCGATGCCCAGACAGCCCTCCAGGTCCGCGCCGCCGTGGATCAGGTCGCTGAGGACCTTCAGCCGGCCCTTGGTCTTCTTCACCTGAAGGCCCTTTTCCTCGGAGCGCACCGCCACGCCGGCGGAGTCATAGCCCCGGTACTCCATCCGCTGGAGGCCGTCCAGCAGAATGGGGGCCGCCTGCTCTCTTCCCACAAATCCGACAATTCCGCACATAGTCAAAAATCCTCCTGATAGTCATTACAGAGTGGTTGGTTATCGAGAAGGACAAACGCGCAGTTCATTTGCCTTTTCACCACGGTCATCCCGCTTCTGTTCCGCGGTCGCCCGCGTATTTGTACGGGATGTGCGCGCCCGTGGGCGCGGAGGGGCATCCGCCGAAAGTTCGATTGCAGGACCGTGTCCTGACGCTCCCCTCTCCTCGTTATCCCGGCACACCGGTGCCGGGCACATGGCGCTGTTGATGGGACGGACCCATGGACCTCCTTTCCCTACTGCGATTTGGACGCTGTGAACAACAGTATATGACAGATCCCCGGTGCGGGGAAATATCCAAAATGGATAAAAATGACCTCTCCGGCAGATACTCTCTCCGTCAGGGAGGGATGTCAATGGCCACCGCGTTTCTCCGCACGGTGATCCTCTATTTTCTCATCATGGCCGGTCTGCGGATCATGGGCAAGCGGCAGATCGGCGAGCTGGAGCCCAGCGAGCTGGTGCTGACCATGATGGTCTCGGACCTGGCCACAGTGCCCATGCAGGACTTCGGCATCCCGCTGCTGGCGGGGGTCATCCCCATTCTGACACTGCTGTCGCTGTCCATGCTGCTGAGCCAGCTGTCCCTGCGGAGCCTGCGGTTCCGGGACCTGGCCTGCGGCGTCCCCACGGTGCTCATCGACCAGGGACGGGTCTGTCAGGCGGCCATGCGGAAAAACCGCTTCACCATCGACGAACTGATGGAGGAGCTGCGGACCCAGGGCTACTGCGACCTCTCCGCCGTGAAATACGCGGTGCTGGAGAACTCCGGCCAGCTGTCCATCCTCCCGTGGGCACAGGAACAGCCGCCAACGGCGAAGCAGCTCCGCCAGCCGGTGGAGGACGACGTGACCCTGCCCCTGATCCTCATCAACGACGGGCGGGTCCTGCGGCGGAACCTGGCCCTCTGTGAGAAGACGGAGGACTGGCTCCGGGAGCAGCTCACTGCCCGGGGACTGCGCTCCCCGAAAGAGGTGTTCCTGTTCACCCTGGCGGGAGACGGGTCGGTCTGCTGTCTGGAGAAGGAGGGCGGGAGATGAAGTCGTTTCTGGCGCCCATCCTTACTCTCTGCGGCATTCTGGCCTTCTCCGCCTGGAACTGCCAGCTCATGACCGATCACACAGAGCGGTGGTCCGCCCAGTTGGAGACAGCGGCGGCGCTGGCGTCGGAGGGCGACTGGGACGCCGCCGGAGACGCCCTTCAGCAGAGCTACGACGACTGGTCCGGCCATCAGACCTACCTCCACATCGTGGAGAAGCACGACGCCGTAGACGATGCGGAGGCCATGTACCGCCGGGCCTTCGCCTTTGCCGGGGAACAGGAGCCCTCGGAGTTTCAGGCGGAGGTGGCGGATCTGCGGGACCAGCTCCGCCTGCTGGCCGAGATGGAGCGGTTCAGCCTGAAAAATATCCTGTAGCCCTCCGGCGGCTCATTTGTCCGCCAGCAGCTTGTTCAGCTCGGTCATAAACGTGTCGATGTCCTTGAACTGGCGGTAGACGGAGGCGAAGCGGACGTAGGCCACCTCATCCACCTTTTTCAGGCGGGTCATCACCTGCTCGCCGATGACCTCCGTGCGGATCTCCCGCTCCATGGAGTTCTGGAGGTCCTGCTCGATCTCGTCGGCGATGGTCTCCAGTGCGCCCAGGGACACCGGGCGCTTCTCACAGGCCCGGATCATGCCCCGGAGGATCTTGTTCCGGTCGAAGCTCTGGCGGCTGCCGTCCTTCTTGATGACCACCATGGGCAGGCTCTCCACCGTCTCATAGGTGGTGAACCGCTTCCGGCAGGAGAGGCACTCTCTGCGGCGGCGGATGCTGCTGCCCTCGTCGGCGGGCCGGGAATCGATCACCTTGCTCTCACTGTAACCGCAAAATGGACATCTCATGGTCTACCTCCGTATCTCCGCCGGTGCTCCCGGCGGTTTTCCTTGGCATTTCCGTGGGACCACGGACCAGAACGGTCTGTAGTTAGAGATAGTATATCACATCTTTTGGAAATTTGGTAGACATAAATTCAATCTTGTGGCGCTTTTCCGGAACTTTCGGCGTCGGCCGCTCACCGGAACACCGGCATCTCCCAGCGGTCGAAGGCAAACACCGCGTAATCCCGGCCCCCGATGCGCCGCACCCGGGCGAAGCAGAACAGTCCCGTCAGCAGGAAGGGCCGGCGGCAGTCGAAGGGCAGGGCCACGTACCGCACACCGTCCCCCGTCCGGGTCAGAACGCCCTGACAGCCCCGCAGCTCCCGGCGCAGGAAGTCCCCCCGGAACAACCGCTCCGGATCGGAGACCGGCTGCCACGCACCGGTGTCCTCCTCCGGCGCCCCCACCGGCCGCAGCTCTCCCCGCAACAGAAAGCCTGCCGGCTCCAGCTCCCGGGCCGCCACCCGGCGGTCCAGGCAGAAGGCGCCGTCCCGGGGCTCCGGGATGCCCAGCCGGGCCTCCCCCGTCTTCCCCACCGCGTACAGTCGGGCCAGCGTCCCCGGTTCCAGGCGGCACCGGGCCTGGCAGCGGACGTAAAGTCCCTCCTTTGCCGCCGTCAGATCCCCCACGGTCTGTCCGTTCAGCACCACCGGTACCCTGTCCATACGCCGCACCCCCGCTCCGCAGAAAAATACCCCGCCGGCACAGTCTATGCGCCGGCGGGGCTGATTTATGCGGTTTTGGAAAATTCACGCAATGGTATACCCGCCCCGGACCAGGAGCTTCACCGTTCCGGCGGTGGCCTTGACGCCCCGGCCGTCAATGGTCATCATGTACAGATGGTTCTGGGTCAGGGCCTTGCCGTCGTCCAGCGTGGAGCCGGAGGTCTCGTCGATGAGTCCCGGTGAGGAGGGCGACACGCAGCTGGCGGTGCCCACCCGGAGCATCACCTCGCAGCCGATGGCCCCTGTCAGGGTCTGGCCCTGGGACAGCGTCACCACACTGAAGGCGGCGCTGCTTCCGCTGTCCGGCAGCACCACGTCGGCGCCGGACAGGTCGATCTGGGCGCTGAGGGTGCTGTTCCGCCGGGCGATCTTGGCGTCCACCTTGTCCAGCACCTGGGCGAGATAGGTGTCGTTGAGATAGCTGAGAGTCACCAGCGGGTCGCTCTGAGAGCCGGGCTCCGCCGCCGCGGCGAACACGGTGGCGCTCACCGCCGCCGTCAGCGCCAGAAACAGAACCCTCGCCATCCATCCTCTGTGTCGCATATGTACCTCCTGACAGTCTTTTGTATCGGGACGGCCCATCCGCGGAAAAGGAAGTATGTATTCCCTTTCCGCGGACATGGCCCCTCAAACCATGCGGTCGTGCGGCAGCCCGAAGCTCACCGCGATTGCCGTGTCGATCTTCTCCATGATCTTGTCGTCCACGCGGCCCATCCGCTCCCGCAGCCGGCGTTTATCCAGGGTGCGGACCTGCTCCAGCAGGACCACGGAGTCCTTGGTCAGACCGCATTCCTCCTCCACCGGCAGCTCGATGTGGGTGGGCAGACGGGCCTTGCCGGTCTGGGACGTGATGGCGGCCGCGATGACGGTGGGGCTGTACCGGTTGCCGGTGTCGTTCTGAATGATCAGCACCGGGCGGACGCCCCCCTGTTCGCTGCCTACCACAGGAGAGAGATCGGCATAATAGATCTCACCGCGCTTCACACTTGTATCCACAAAGTTCACACTCCGCCGAAAGTAGTACCCGTCGCCGCCGGACGCCCGGCGGTGAGGCCACTTTCATTCTCCCACGCGGCTGCGGAATTTATACTTTGTCAAGGGGCTGAAAAGCCCAATTCCCGCCCCATTCCATTGTATGCGGAGTCCGCCGTCCTGTGACGGAGGCGCCGGGGCGGCAGAGATGTCACAGCATCAGCTGCAAGTGCCGATCCACCACGCGGCCATTCTCGATGTACACCCGGGGCACCCGCTTTGAGACGGCGCACAGCAGTTCGTAGGTGATGGTGCCCACGGCCTCCGCCATGTCCTCTACCGGATTCCCGTCGCCGAAAACCACCACCTCGTCGCCGGTGCGGACGTTGGGCAGGTCCGTCAGGTCCACCATGCACATATCCATGCAGATGCGGCCCCGGATGGGCGCGGGACCGTCCTTGGTCATCAGGCTCCACCGGTTGGACAGCGTCCGGGGCAGTCCGTCTGCATAGCCCACGGGCACCACGCCGATGCGCCGCTTCTCCCCGGTGACATACGTCCGGCCATAGCTGACGGAGGTGTCCGGCGCGTACTCCTTGATGGGGCCGATGGTGCTCTTCAGGGTCATCACCGGCTTCAATCCGAAATCGACGGACATCTTTTCCGTGCCGTACAGCACGATGCCGGGGCGGCACATGTCCAGGGCGTACTCCGGGTAGAACAGTACGCCGCCGCTGTTGCAGCAGTGCCGGATGGCGAACTTCATCCCGGCCCCCTCCTCCACCGCCCGGATCATGCGGCAGAAGCGGTCATACTGGAGGCGGGTGAATGCCGCGCTCTCCGGCTTCTCCGGCTCGTCGGAGACGCAGAAGTGCATGAACACGCCTTCCCACTCCAGATTCGGCAGCCGGACGGCCTCCAGGATCTCCCGCAGGCTCCGGTCAAAGTGGGCCTCGTCGCACTGGAAGCCCAGACGGCCCATGCCGGTGTCCAGCTTCAGATGGACCCGCAGGGTCCGGCAGCACCGCCGGGCCTCCTGGGAATAGGCCCGGGCCATCTCCAGAGACGGCACATCCTGGGTCACATTGTTGTCCACAAGGGTCTCGGTCATCTCCGCCGGGGTGTACCCCAGCAGCAGGATGGGCAGGCCCACGCCGTGATGGCGCAGCTCCTCCGCCTCCTCCACATTGGAGACGGCCAGATAGTCCGCCCCCAGTTTCTCCAGCTTTTTCGCCGTCATCACGGCGCCGTGGCCGTAGGCGTCGGCTTTCACCACGCCCAGGTACTTGGCCTCCGGCCCCATCTGATGCCGCAGCTTCTCATAATTATCCGCCAGACGGTCCAGGTCGATCTCCGCCCAGGTCCGCCGCAATATCGTGTCCATGCGCGTATCCCCTTTGGATTCTTTGGTATCCTCCCGTCCTATCAGGACGGGGCATGCAGAAAAATGCTATTTTGTGATTATATCACCAAATGCAAAGTCTGTAAACCGGGCTTGCAAAATCACCGTGTCCTCCACGGCCATCTCCCCCAGTACCGGCGTTCCGTCGGACCGGCGGAGCCAGAGGGTGGACACCACCTTGCCGCCGTTTTCCCCCGTCTGGTCCAGGCTCAGCCGGACGCAGTCCTCGCCGTCCATCTTTTCGCCGTTCTCCTCCAGCAGCCAGCCGTCCCGCAGGGCATCCATCAGCCGGGGCAGGCAGGATACCGGGGCGATGTCCTCGCTGCTGAGGTTCCCCAGAGGAAACACCTGCCCGTCGTATACCAGGGCCATGGTCTCCCCGTCCACAGTGGCCCGGATGCCCGCCACGGTATCCGGCGCGGTCACTTCCACGGTACTCTCCCCCGCCGGGTCGTACTGGCACCGCACCGTGAAGGCCGTCACGTCCTCCGCCCCGCCGCAGGTCACCTCCGCCGTCATGGCGCAGCCCGCCATCTCCCGGTAGGTCTGCCGCAGCGCGTCGGCGTCCCCAGCGGGTTCCCCCTCTCCCGCCGCGCCGCATCCGGCCAGCAGCAGGCAGAGGGCCATCATTGGTACGCATGTCTTCCATCTGCGCACCGAAACACCCCGATTCAAAATTAGGAATTAGAAATGAGGAATTAGGAATTGAGGAGGAGGCGGAAAAATCATTCCTAATTCCTAACTCCTAATTCGCGAAATGCCTGCGGCATTTCGCGGATGACGTCTTCCGGCGTCATGGCGTAGGCCGTCAGCTCCTCCGCCGCCAGATCCCCCGCCCGGCCGTGGAGCCAGACGCCGCAGGCCGCCGCCCACACCGGGGACGCTCCCTGGGCCAGCAGCGACGCGATGACGCCGGTGAGGACGTCGCCGCTGCCGCCCTTGGCCAGGCCGGAGTTCCCGGTGGTGTTCACCAGCACCGTTCCGGCCGGCGCGGCGATCAGGGTACGGTGGCCCTTCAGCACCAGCGTGCAGCCGTGGTCCACGGCGAAGCGCCGGGCTGTCTCCGCCCGGTCCCCGCCGGACAGATCTCCGCCCAGGCGGGCGAATTCCCCGTCGTGGGGCGTCAGAATGGTGACCCGGCCCCGCCGCCGGTCCAGTACATCTATATGACCCTCCAGCGCGTTTATGCCGTCGGCATCCAGCACCACCGGCTTCTCCGTCTCCTCCAGCAGCTCCCGCACCAGCCGCTCTGTCTGGAAGGAGCGGCCCAGTCCCGGCCCCAATGCCAGCACATCGCAGCCGGACAGCTTCTTCCGGATCTCCGGCAGGGCCGCGGCGCACAGCTTTCCGTCCCGGTCCGGCAGGGGGAAGGGCATGGCGGAGACGCACTTGGCCGCCTCCACCGGCCAGATGGCCTCCGGCACCCCCAGGTACACCAGCCCGCAGCCGGACCCCACGGCGGCGGAGGCCGTCAGATACGGCGCGCCGGTGTAGCCCACGGCGCCGCCCACGATGAGCACCTTGCCGAAGGTGCCCTTGTGGCCGTCGGGCCTCCGGCGGGGCAGGGCGCAGCGGACGGCCTCCGTCTCCAGGGAGAAGGTCCGGCAGGGCACGCTCCGAATCAGCTCCGCCGGGATGCCGATGTCCCACACCGTCACTTCGCCGGACAGCAACGCGCCGTCTCCCACCAGCTGCCCGATCTTCGTCAGGGAGAAGGTCACTGTCCGGTCCGCCCGGACGGCGCAGCCCCGGATGGCCCCGGTGTCCGCATCCACGCCGGAGGCGATGTCCGCCGCCACGATCCCGGCGGGGCTGTCGTTCATCCATTGGATGGCTGCGGCAAAGGCGGAGTCCGGGGCCACGTCCCGGCTGAGGCCCACGCCGAACACCGCGTCCACGCACACCTGGGCGGTCATGGTCCACCGGCGCTGGTCGTCGCTGTCCGGGTCGAAGGGCTCCAGCTCCACGCCGCACTCGCTGAGCCGTCCCGTCATCTCCAGGGAGTCGGGGGTCAGGCGGTCGTAGCGGCCCACCAGAAACGCCCGGACCTTCACCCCCGCCAGAAACAGCATCCGGGCGGCGGCGATGCCGTCGCCGCCGTTGTTTCCCGCGCCGCAGAACACCGCCGCCCGGCATTTTCCCGGTCTGTCCGGCAGCAGGGACAGCGCCGCCTCCGTCACGCCCTCCGCTGCCCGCTCCATCAGGTCGATGGAGGGAATCTGCCGGTCCTGAATGGCCTGCCAGTCCAGTTCCCGCATCTGCTCCGCCGTGGCAAGTCTCATGTGCGCTTCCTCCTTGTTGCGTCGTTTTTGTGATCACGTTGATTATCACGTTTATTATAAGGAGGCCGGCGGCGGATTGCAACGGCGCCTTGTCCGGAAAAGCCCGCCGGAATGGGATTTTTCTCTTGCATTTTGGCTGTTTGTGTGTTATAAGTGTTATTTGATATCAGCGATGAACGGGAAAATAACCGCGATACGCCGCCAAGAGAGGTCTGGTCACCGGCTGCAAGCCAGACTGCGGACGCCCGGTTTGGTTCGCCCGGGAGCTTCCATGGAGACATGGCGGTCCGCCCACCGTTATCCGGGCTGCAAGTGCGCGCCCCATGGCGCGAAGCTGGGTGGTACCGCGGAAGGAACGTGCCTTTCGTCCCAAGGAGTTGGGACGGAGGGCTTTTTTGCTGCCCGGGAGGTGCCCCGTAAGGAGGAGACGCCCATGGACCGCCGCGAACCGGGGACCATCCCGTACCAGGTAAGCCTGCGGCTCCTGCCGGTGCTGTATATTGCGCTGTTCGGCTTTCTGCTGCCCTATCCCGCCTGTCTCCCGCTGTTCATGCTGATGATGCTGGGCGTCTACCCCCTGTTCTGCGGGGTGGGACTGGGATTGGCCCTGTGGAGCGCCCTGCGCCATGGCATCCGCCGGGGTTGGCCGGTAGCCGCCGGATACCTTCCCATTTTGCTGGGGTCCTGCTTTGCCATGTACTGGTGCTGGTACGCTGCCGCCCATTTCTGAATTTGTCATCCACATCCAAGTAAAGGAGTTTTGATATGAAAGAACAACTGGAATCCATTCGCCATAGTGCGCTGGAGGCCATCGCCGCCACCCGGACGGGGGCGGAGCTGGAGGCCCTCCGGGTCAAGTATCTGGGCAAGAAGGGTGAGCTCACCGCCGTCCTGAAGCAGATGGGCAAGCTGTCCCCGGAGGAGCGCCCCGTCATGGGCCAGATGGCCAACGACGTCCGCGCCGCCCTGGAGCAGGCCATCGAGGCCCAGTCCGCCGTGCTGGCGGAGAAGGCCATGGCCGCCCGTCTGGAGGCCGAGACCGTGGACGTCACCGTCCCCGGCAAGCCCGTGGAGGTGGGCCGGAAGCACCCCATGTACACGGTGCTGGACGAGATCAAGGACATCTTCATCGGCATGGGCTTTGAAATTCTCGAAGGCCCGGAGATCGAGCAGTCCGACTACAACTTCACCAAGCTGAACACCCCCGACGACCATCCCGCCCGGGAGTGGTCCGACACCTTCTATCTCACCGAGGACTCCGCCTCCCTGCTGCGGACCCAGACGTCCCCCATGCAGATCCGGGCCATGGAGACCTACGGCGTGCCCATCCGCATGATCTCCCCGGGCCGCGTGTACCGCAAGGACGAGGTGGACGCCACCCACTCCCCCATGTTCCATCAGATCGAGGGTCTGGTGGTGGACAAGGGCATCACCATGGCGGACCTGAAGGGCACCCTCAACGCCGTCATCCGCCGCATCTACGGTGAGCGCACCGTCACCCGGTTCCGCCCCCATCACTTCCCCTTCACCGAGCCCAGCTGCGAAATGGACATCCAGTGCCACAAGTGCGGCGGCAAGGGCTGCCCCACCTGCAAGGGCGAGGGCTGGATCGAGGTGCTGGGCGCCGGCATGGTCCATCCCAAGGTGCTGCGGAACTGCGGCGTGGACCCGGAGGTCTACTCCGGCTTCGCCTTCGGCTTCGGTCTGGAGCGTCTGGCCATGGGTCAGTTCAAGATCAGCGACCTGCGGCTTATCTTCGAGAACGACGTGCGGTTCCTGAAGCAGTTTTAAAGAGGGGACTGCGTCCCCCCTTTAGATTCCCCCTCACCAGTCTGCGGACTGGTGTGTGCGCCCCAGGGGCGCACGGGTCTCGGTATTTTTCCGACGTACACGCCGCCGGAAAAATAATTCCGGCAGATTCTTTTGCCCGGAGGGCAAAAGAACCGGGAACCTGCGGTTCCCTGGCCCCTCCCTTTTCCTTTGCACCTTTCCCGGATTCCCCTTTTCCTGTCGCGTCAATCCTTTGATTTATGAGGTGTTTGATATATGTTACTTTCCCGTAAATGGCTGAATGAGTTCGTTCAGGTGGATGCCAACGACCATGACTTCTGCGAGGCCATGACCCTCTCCGGCTCCAAGGTGGAGACCACCACCGTCCTCAACGACTCCCTGAAAAACGTGGCCGTGGGCCGCATTCTCTCCATGGAGCGCCATCCCGACTCCGATCACATGTGGGTCTGCCAGCTGGACGTGGGCGGCGATGAGCCCACCCAGATCGTCACCGGTGCCTGGAACATCCACGTGGGCGATCTGGTGCCCGTGGCCAAGCACAACTCCCTGCTGCCCGGCGGCGTGAAAATCACCAAGGGCAAGCTCCGGGGCGTGCTGTCCAACGGCATGCTCTGCTCCCTGAAGGAGCTGGGCCTCACCGCCGAGCATGACTATCCCTACGCCGTCATCACCCCCGCCGCCCTGCTGAACGACTACAAGCCCCTGGACAAGGACAAGCCCTCCATCCCCGCCGGCGTCCAGCCCGGCCACAAGATCTACGGCCCCGTCATCGCCGCCCGGGTCACCTCCGTGGTGGGCGATGGCTTCACCTATGACCTGAAGCTGTACACCGGAGAGGACACCGTGGACGCCGCCACTGCCTGCGCCAACATCCATGAGGGCGATCTGGTGGCCTACAACACCAAGTCCGGTACTATCTGCACCCTGGAGGACCTCCACGCCGACCAGAAGGAGTTCCCCCACTGCATCCCCGACGGCATCTTCGTCCTCCATGAGGAGGGCGTGAAGCCCGGCGACGATATCGCCGCCGTCATCGGCGCCGATGATCATGTGGTGGAGTTCGAAATCACCCCCAACCGGCCCGACTGCCTCAGCGTCATCGGTCTGGCCCGGGAGGCCGCCGTCACCTTCAACAAGCCCCTGACTCTCCACACTCCGGAGATCAAGGGCTGCGGCGGCAGCATCGCGGAGCTGGTGGACATCGACATCGACGACCCGGACCTGTGCCCCCGGTACACCGCCCGGATGGTGAAAAACGTGAAGATCGGCCCGTCCCCCGCCTGGATGCGGGAGCGGCTGCGGAACTCCGGCGTCCGGCCCATCAACAACATCGTGGACATCACCAACTACGTCATGCTGGAGTACGGCCAGCCCATGCACGCCTTTGACTTCTCCTGCGTGGAGGGCGGCCACATCATCGTCCGCACCGCCCGGGAGGGCGAGACCATCCAGACCCTGGACGGCAAGGACCATCAGCTGACCACCAATATGCTCTGCATCTGCGACGAGAACCGGCCCGTGTGCGTGGCCGGCGTCATGGGCGGCGCCAACAGCGAGATCGTGGGCGACACCGCCCAGGTGCTGTTCGAGTCCGCCAACTTCAACGGCGCCTCCATCCGCCGCACCGCCCTGGCCCTGGGCATGCGCACCGACGCCTCCGCCCGGTACGAGAAGGGTCTGGACCCCATGAACACCATGAAGGCCGTTCAGCGGGCCTGCGAGCTGGTGGAGCTGCTGGGCTGCGGCGAAGTGGTGGACGGCGTCATGGACGTCATCGCCAGGGACTCCGCCCCCCACACCATTCCCCTGGAGCCGGAGAAGGTCAACGGCCTGCTGGGCATCGACGTGCCGGAGAGCGAGATGCGGGACATCCTGACCCGGCTGGACTTCCAGCTGGACGGAAACACCATCACCGTCCCCTCCTGGCGCGCCGATGTGGAGGGCATGGCCGACATCGCCGAGGAGGTGGCCCGGTTCCACGGCTACAACGCCATCCCGGACACCCTGTCCCGGGGCGTCTCCCCCCGTGTGGGCTACACCGAGGAGCAGCAGGCGGAGCGCACCGCCGGTCTGCTGTGCCGCACGGCGGGCTACAGCGAGATCATCACCTACTCCTTCATCTCTCACGCCTATTACGACAAAATCGACCTGCCCGCAGACTCCCCCCTGCGGAATTCCATGAAGATCCTGAACCCCCTGGGTGAGGACACCTCTATCATGCGCACCACCACCCTGCCCTCCATGCTGGAGATCCTGGCCCGGAACTACAACTTCCGGAACAAGTCCGCCAAGCTCTATGAGCTGGGCCGGACCTACTTCGCCAAAAACGACGGCTCCGGCATGGCCGATGAGCCCAAGGTGCTGTCCCTGGGCGCATACGGCGAGGACATGGACTTCTACACCCTGAAAGGCGCCGTGGAGACGGTGCTGAAGGGTATGCGCATCACCGGCGTCCGCTACGAGGCGGAGACCGCCAATCCCTCCTACCATCCCGGCCGCTGCGCCAAGGTCTGGTGCGGCGACACGCTGCTGGGAGTCCTGGGCCAGATCCATCCCCACGTGGCGGAGAACTACGGCGTGGACTGCGAGCTGTACGCCGCCGAGCTGCGCTTCCCCGCCCTGTTCGCCTGCCAAGGCGGCATGCCGGTGTACCATCCCCTGCCCAAGTTCCCCGCCGTCACCCGCGACATCGCCGTGGTCTGCGACAAGGCCGTCACCGTGGGCGCGCTGGAGGACTGCATCCGCCGGGGCGCCAAGGGCCTGCTGAAGGACGTGGCCCTGTTCGACATCTACACCGGCACTGGCATCCCCGAGGGCAAGAAGAGCGTGGCCTTCAGCCTGACCCTCCGCTCCGATGACCGCAACCTCACCGCCGAAGAGGCCGACGAAGACGTCAAGTCCATCCTGGAGCTGCTGAAGTCCGAGCTGGACGCCGTGCTGCGGTAAAAAGCTCCGCCCTGCATATCCATCCATGTTCCGGAAGGGCCGCCGCGGCGGCCCTTCCGGCGTCTTCTTCCAGGGAGAGTTTTTGAAATTTCTCTTTACAGGCCGGGAAAAAGCGAGTATACTAAGGTGTATTCAGGATCACTTGGGATCAGCGCAAGGAAAGGTGGTGTCTGTATGGACGATTTTACCCGGAAGTTCCGCATCCCCCAGGAAAAGGACGCGGAGATCCATCAGATCCTCTCCACGGTCTATCAGGCGTTGGAGGAAAAGGGTTACAACCCCATCAATCAAATCGTGGGCTATATCCTGTCCGAGGACCCCACCTATATCACCAACCACAATAACGCCCGCACCCTCATCCGGAAGATCGATCGGGACGAGCTGCTGCAGGTACTGGTGCGGAACTATCTGAACCAGTAACAATCGGTAACAATTTGTAATCAGCTTTCGACGGATTTTCCCGCCGGCAAGCCGGAGAATGGAATGATTCTCCGCTTGTTCCGGCGGGATTTTTTGCAGTTTTTTATAGATTGTGTCAAATGTTGGATGATTTTTTCCGTCAGAAAAAACAAGGGCAAATATTGACACATTGGAAAAGATATGTTACAATTCGGTTACAAAAGTTTCAAAGGAGCATATTATGGCTGATACGAAAACCAAGGCCGAGGGCCTTGTCTACCGGGGTCATCCCCTTCGCCGGGTCGATAATCTGATCTATTACGGCTCTATGGCTGACAAATATATCATCATGATGCAGGTTCTGGACACCAAGACCGTGCAGGACCTGAAGGTCGCCACCAAGGTCTCCGTCCAGCTTCAGCTGACGGACCCGGACCTGCGTTCCCGGGACCGCATCGTCAAGCGGAGCGAAAAGGACAGTCTTTACGCCGCTATGGATATCGGCGCCATCTGGCTGGAGCGGGCTCTGGCCGGCAAGGAGAAATAACCGATTTTCTCCCGTCCCTTCCCACTCTACACAAGATATTCAGAAAGGAAACGTAACTGATGACACACTTTGCAGGCAAGGCAGTCAAAGTTCTGTTCTTCTCCGCCGTCACCACCCTCCTGCTGGGTGCCACCGCGCTGGCCGCCGATCAGGCGGCATACGTGGGCGCCGTCACCGGCTCCAGCGTCAGAATGCGCACAGAGGCCAGTACGTCCTCCTCCATTATCACCAATCTGGAGAAAAACACCGCTGTCGCCGTGCTGGGCGACGCTCAGGACGGCTGGTATCCCATCGCCTTCAACGGCCAGTCCGGCTATATCTTTGCTGACTACCTGATCCCGGATCAGGACGGTCTGTTCACCGCTCCCGGCCGCATCAACGGCGACGGCGTCAACGTCCGTGACGCAGCCTCCACCGAGGCCAATATCGTCACCTCCGCCTCCAAGGGCACCTCTGTCACCGTCAACTCCTTCGCGGACGGCTGGTACGGCGTCACCTTCCAGAGCGGCACCACCGGCTATGTCCGCAGCGATTTTGTGGATTTGACCACCACCGCTCCCGCCGCCTCCGAAGCCGGCGCCAGCATCGTGGCTGCCGCCAAGCAGTATCTGGGCACCCGCTATGTCTACGGCGGCGCCTCTCCCAGCGGCTTCGACTGCTCCGGCTTCACCATGTACATATACAATAAGTTCGGCGTCTCCCTGCCCCACTCCGCCACCAGCCAGTGGCAGAGCGGCAAGGGCACCCGGAGCTATGACCGCAGCCAGCTGCAGCCCGGCGATCTGGTGTTCTTCTGCAACCCCGCCTACTCCAACGGCAAGGCCTGCTCTCACGTGGGCATCTACATCGGCGGCGGACAGTTCATCCACTCCTCCTCCCCCTCTCAGGGCGGCGTCATCATCAGCGATCTGTACAGCGGCTCTCACAACAAGTACTACGTGGGCGGCATGCACATCCTGTAAGCAGTTCCCATCCGAACACAAAGAGGTATCACATCTGTGATACCTCTTTTTTGCCCGAACAAAGCCGGGAAGTTTGAAACGGATCCACAGCCCCGGCGTCTTATGGATGAAACGTGCGAAAGGCGGTGAGCAAGTAACGGAACCGGACTTTGAGGAGATCTACCGGCGATACTTCGCCGACGTATACCGGTATGTGCTGGCGCTGTCCGGAAATGCGGCCACAGCGGAGGAGGTGACCCAGGAGACCTTCTTCCGGGCCCTGACCTCCATCGACTCCTTCCGCGGGGACTGTCAGCTGCGGGTGTGGCTGTGCCAGATTGCCCGGAATCAGTATCTGTCCCTGTGCCGCCGGGAAAAGCACCAGGGCGAATTGGAGGGAGAGCCCGGCGACGGCGGCATCGAGGAGGGCTTTGCGGACCGGGACACCGCCCGGCGGCTCCACCACCTGCTGCATCAGCTGCCGGAGCCGTATAAAGAGGTGTTCTCCCTGCGGACCTTCGGAGAGCTGCCCTTCGCGCAGATCGGCGAGCTGTTCGGCAAGACCGAGAGCTGGGCCCGGGTCATCTACTTCCGGGCCAGGAAAAAGCTGAAGGAGGCATTGGAATGAACTGCGATATCATTCAGGACCTGCTGCCGCTGTACCACGACGGCGTTTGCTCCGCCGCCAGTCAGGCGGCGGTGGAGGAGCATCTGGCATCCTGCAAAACCTGCCGGGAGGCGCTGTCCGCCCTGGACGCGCCGCTGCCGGAGAAGCAGAAAGCCGCCGCTGACGATGCGGCGGCGGTGCGGAAGATCTCAAAGGAGTGGGCCCGGAGCAAATGGCGGGCGCGGCTGAGGGGCGCGGCCGTGGCGGCCGTCCTCTGCGGCTTCCTGACCGGCGGCTGGCAGCTGCTGGCAAACGTCAACTGGCTTCCGGTGGACAACGGAGATATTGAGATCACAGACCTGTCCCAGGAAGACGGCGTGGTCCGTTTCCACCTGTTTGTCAACGACGAAAAAGACCTGCGGGAGGTTCGCTATACCTACGATGAGAATGGAAGCATGTATGTCCGTCCTCTGCGTCCGGTCCTGATCGGCAGCCGCAGTACTGTCGGCGGCCTGTGGGACGAGGACTATGAGATCGATGTGGCGGCCTATAACGAGACGGCGGAGGAACGCGGTGCGGCAGAGGTCACTCATATCTATCTGGGCCAGGGCGATGACGCCATTCTCCTGTGGGAGGAGGGCATGGATCTCCCCGCCGCCGGAGAAAAAACAGACCGGTGAGGACATCTACCCCGCAAGAAAGTGTCCTTGGAACCGCAGCGTCCCCGTCACTCACCATCCCGGGAAAGGGGGCCAGGGGGAAACCGTGGGTTTCCCCCGGTTCTTTTGCCCGCAGCAAAAGAACCTGCCGGAATCATTTTTCCGGCGGCGTGTACGTCGGAAAAATACCGATACCCCAGCCGCCGTGGGCGGCGACACCAGTGACCGATGTCACTGGTGAGGGGGTTCAGCAGAAAGGATCCGGCCTCATTGGGGCCGGATCCTTTCTGCGTCTAAGGGGGACGAAGTCCCCCTTGGAAATTTCTTTAAAACTCCGCGTTGCCCACGGTGCGGGGATGGGGCAGCACGTCCCGGATGTTGCTGACGCCGGTGAGGTACATCACCATCCGCTCGAAGCCCAGGCCGTAGCCCGCGTGCTTGCAGCCGCCGTAGCGCCGGAGATCCAGATACCACCAGTAGTCCTCTTTCCGCATACCCAGCTCCTGGATGCGGCTCTCCAGAATGTCCAGCCGCTCCTCGCGCTGGCTGCCGCCGATGATCTCGCCGATGCCGGGCACCAGGCAGTCCGCCGCGGCCACGGTCTTGCCGTCGTCGTTAAGGCGCATGTAGAAAGCCTTGATCTCCTTGGGATAGTCGGTGACGAACACCGGGCGCTTGAACACCTGCTCCGTCAGGAACCGCTCGTGCTCCGTCTGGAGGTCGGTGCCCCAGTCCACCTTGTAGTCGAACTGGTCGTTGTGCTTCTTCAGGATCTCCACGGCCTCGGTGTAAGTCACCCGGCCGAAGTCGGAGGACGCCACATGGTTCAGCCGCTCAATGAGGCCCTTGTCAACGAACTGGTTGAAGAAGGCCATCTCGTCCGGGCAGCGCTCCATGGTGCGCTTGATGATATACTTGATCATGGCCTCCGCCACGTCCATGTCGCCCTTCAGGTCGCAGAAGGCCATCTCCGGCTCGATCATCCAGAACTCGGCGGCGTGGCGCTGGGTGTTGGAGTTCTCCGCCCGGAAGGTGGGGCCGAAGGTGTAAATGTCGCCGAAGGCCATGGCGAAGTTCTCCGCGTTCAGCTGGCCGGACACCGTCAGGTTGGCGGGCTTGCCGAAGAAGTCCTGGGAGAAGTCCACGGTGCCGTCGTCCTTTAGGGGCGGATTCTGGGGGTCCAGGGTGGTGACCCGGAACATCTCACCGGCGCCCTCGCAGTCGCTGGCGGTGATGATGGGGGTATGGACGTAGACGAAGCCACGGCTCTGGAAGAACTCGTGGATGGCCATGGCCGCCACGGACCGCACCCGGAACACGGCGGAGAACAGGTTCGTCCGGGGCCGCAGATGCTGGATGGTCCGCAGATACTCCACGGTGTGGCGCTTCTTCTGGAGGGGATAGTCCGGCGTGGAGGGGCCGGCCACCTCGATGGCGGCGGCCTTCAGCTCCAGAGGCTGCTTGGCCTCCGGGGTCAGCACGATGGTGCCGGTGACGATGAGTGCCGCGCCCACGTTCTGGGCGGCGATCTCCTTATAATTCTCCAGGCTTCCGGCCTCCATGACCACCTGCAGGTTTCTGAAGCAGGAGCCGTCGTTCAGCTCGATGAAGCCGAAGTTCTTCATGTCCCGGATGGTGCGGGCCCAGCCGCCCACCGTGACTTCCTTGCCGGCATGGACGTCGCTGTCGGCGTAGATGGACGCGATCTTTGTGTAACTCATAAATGATTCACCCGTTTTTCTTGTTATGATGGAAGGGACGTGTATTTCCCGTACAAATGCAAATAGTATACTCCCTTCCGGCTGAATTTACAAGAGAGAACGGGATTTTTCCACCCCATTTTCCCACTCAGGAGATGGCCTCGGCGCCCACGGTATACCCGACCCAATGGCCGTCCCGGTCCCGGAAGGCGGTGCAGTCACAGAAGAAATAAGCCCCCGTCCCGGAACGCCACTTCTGCGCGTCGAAGGACACCGCCTCCTCCCCTTCGGGCAGGAAATACACATCGCCCTCCGTCTCCGTGACGGAGAACAGGCAGCCGTCCTCCCACTGATACCACGCCGCCGGGATGGGCTCCCCCTCCTCCGGTGCCAGGGTGCTGACGTGGGACGCGGTGAAATAGCCCTGCTCTGCCAGTTCCTGGAAGGTGCCGGTGACCGGCTCCCCGCTGTGGCGGGCGGCGAAGGCCCAGGCCACCGCCGACTGCTCGCTGTCCGTCAGACGGGTCCGGGACAGGTCCGCGCCGATATAGGTCAGGCCGTCGCTGTTGAGGCCGGGATCCACCGTCCACAGGTCCTCCAGCACGTCCAGATACAGGGCGCACAGGTCATTGAAGCCGTCGGGCAGAATGTTTACGGAGGTCACATTGGCGAACTGGGCGGGATACGTCTCCAGGATCATGCCGTCGTATGTGATCTCCGCCAGCGCCCCGGCGGTGAGATTTTCGTCGGAATCAGACGGCAGGTTTTCCGTCACCAGTGTATAGACGTCCCCCGAATCGCCGTTCTCCTTCGCCAGCAGCAGGACGCCGCCGTCCGCCTGAATGACCCGGAAGGTCTCCGTGACGCCCTCCGCCGCTTCGGTCCCACCGGCAGAGAGATCTTCTCCGGAGACGGACGCGCCCGCCGGGGCGCTTCCGCCGGTCTTCCCGGCGGTTTGGGCCGCCCCGCAGCCGCCCAGAATCAGGCACAGGCAGAAATAGATGCCCAGGAACAAACTCCACTTTTTCAAAAAGCATCAGCCTCCTCTGCCTGTATAGACGGCGGAGGAGGCTGGTTTGTTCCCAATTTCCCTAAAAATTAGCAGGCGGTCCGGAACCGCCGGGCTGCTCCGGCGTCCCACCTGTTGATCTCCGGCGGTCTTTTACAAAGAACGAGGCGACGAACAGGCCGCACATGGTCAGCACATAAAGGGCATAGCAGAGTCTCCACAGCTCAACTCCGAACTTGAAAGAGCCGATATAAACCGTCCTGCCCAGATTGGGCGCGGACAGCGTGCAGCCCACGCATATGACCGCGGCTGCAAGCATAGCCAGACTGACGCGCCGCAATGCCTCCCTCATTTCCGTGGTTCCTCCCTTTGACCGATCCGCCGCCTCTCTCACCCGCGCTTCGTCCGTTGGCGGAGCAGCGTCCCCAGCAATCCTCCCGCCAGAGCGGCGATGGCCGCCACCCAGACCTGGAACAGAGCGCTGGAGTTGTACAGCAGGAACACACACGGCAGCGTCAGCGCACCACAAAGAACCGGGTAGCACAGCCATAGCCGCCGGCACCGCTTCCCCAGAGATGCACTGCTGAAAAAGCAGAACAGCGGCAGAATGAGGAAAGGATAGAAAATTCCGGTCAGCACCGGCACGTCCCGGGCGTCCAATACCCGCAGCAGCCAGGGCAGCATCAGTTCCACGCCCACTGCCAGCAGCCCGTAGGGCACAGCCCTCCGCCAGACGGGACGCTCCGGCTCCTCCGGTAGGCCCACGCCTTTGCGGATGGCCCGGACATCCTGCCGCCAGCCCACATACCGCACTGCCCACATCAGCAGATAGCACAGCAACAGCAGCCCCAGTATGCACAGCCATGTCTCCCGGTAGGGGAACCACCGGCACTGGTATCCCACCAGTGAAAACACCGCCGCCGTCAACAGGAAGTGAACGCCCGACCAGATCCAGGTGTGCCGCTCCAGCCGGAAGGGCACTTCTGCCGTCTCCAGCACCGCACCCAAAAGGCCGGACCATAAAAACTGCACCAGGGCCGCCGTGACGGGATTTCCCCACTGTTCCACCATGGCGGCGGTCACCACCGGAACGCTGTTCCCCTCCTGTACCGGAAAGGCGAACAGTCCTCCCAACAGGAATACCAGATAGACCGCCGCCGCGCCGCAGGGAAATCCGATGCCCGCCCGGCGCAGCACTTCCCGGAAGAGTTCCTTGCGCTCGCTCACAATCCCAGCACCTCCCTGATCTTCTTCACGTACCGGCGGGAGACGTACACCGTGACGCCGCCGGTGAGGGTCATGCGGATGGTGCCGGTGAGGGACAGGTCCAGGGCCGTCACCTTCCGCAGATTCACGATCTCCGAGTGGGAGACCCGGACGAACCGGTCCCCCGGCAGCCGCCGCTCCAGCTCATACAGCCGCAGCCGCAGCTGATACGTCCCCGTCTCCGTCTGGGCGAAGACGCCCTTGTCCTCCCCGTAGCACCGCAGGATGTCCAGCGGGTCCAGAGGTGTCACCTCCGTTCCCCGGAAGCCGGGGAGCAGTCCCGCCCCCGGCTCCAGCCGGGCCAGCAGCTCCCGCACCTCCTCCGTGACGGCAGGCGCGTGGATCACCACCCGGACCTCCGGCTCCGCCGGGTCCAGCTTCACTTCCGCCTTCAAGCGCTCCGCCCCCCTTCTGCCCATAGTATACGGGGATTTTTCGCCGCCGTCCAGCCATTTCCGACGGATGGACGATATGGCCGGACCGTCGGCGGCGCTTTTGGTCAGTCCCCGGCCGGACAGGGTTGAAAACAGGGGGATTATCTGGTAGAATGACTTGTCCGGTTTTTCCGGTCAACCTGTTTTTATGCGGAGGTGCCGCCATGGTCACAGTTCTCGCCGTCTATCAGCCGGAGGCCCACAATGATTTCATCTGGGCCGTCCTGGGCTCGCCCTGGGGCTGGCTGGCCTGCTGGCTGCTCCTCATCAATATCGTCACCTTTTTTGTCTTCGGCGTCGACAAGCTGAAGGCCAAACGGAAGGAGACCCATGAAGCCACCCGCCGGGTGCCGGAGAAGACGCTGTTCCTGCTGGCCGCCATCGGCGGCAGCGTCGGCGCTTTGCTGGGCATGCGGGTCTGGCATCACAAGACCCTCCACAAGACCTTCCGCTTCGGCATCCCGGCCATTCTGATCTTACAGATCCTCATTCCCTTTGGCCTGTATCTGTACTGGAACGTCATCCGGTAACGGCGTCTCATCGACTGGAGGTTTTTCCATGGATATCATTCTCGGCATCGACATCGGCGGCTCCACCACCAAGATCGTGGGCCTGCGGCCCGACGGTTCCGTCCTGGCCATGCTCCGGGTGCGGGCGGAGGACCAGCTCACCTCCCTGTTCGGCGCCCTGGGCAATTTTCTCAACAGCAACCGTCTGTCCCTGAACGACGTGCGGCAGATCGTCCTCACCGGCGTGGGCGCGTCCTACGTGGAGGGGGACATCTACGGCATCCCCACCCGCCGGGTGGACGAGTTCTCCGCCAGCGGCACCGGCGCCCTGGCCCTGTCCGGGCAGGACGATGCCGTGGTGGTGACCATGGGCACCGGCACCGCCTTCCTGTACGCGAAGCAGGACGGCACGGTGCGCCATCTCTGCGGCAGCGGCATCGGCGGCGGCACCCTGGGAGGCCTGTGCCGGAAGCTGGTGGACATGGAGCGGTTCGGCCAGATCAAGAAGCTGGCGGCCCAGGGGGACCTGAACCACGTGGATCTGACCATCAAGGACATCTCCCGGAACGCCGCCGCGACCCTGGACCCGGACATGACCGCCGCCAACTTCGGCAATCTGGCGGAGGACGCCTCCCCCGCCGATCTGGCCGCCGGCGTGGTGAATCTGGTATTGCAGGCCATTGGCACCATGACGGTACTGGCCTGCCAGAGCTGCGGCGCCCGCACGGTGGTGCTCACCGGCTCCATGACCACCCTGGACCAGGCGGGACCCAATTTTCAGAACTTCGAGAAGCTCTACGGCATTCACTACATCATTCCGGAGAACGCCACCTTCGCCACGGCCATCGGCGCCGGACTGTGCAGTCTCCGGGACGGCGAAGGTCCGTCGGCATAAGGCCGCGGACCGTTCAAACCCCACACAGCGCGAAAAGTCCCGGCGGGAGTTCCCGCCGGGACTTTGTTCCGTTTCAGCTGCTGCCGGACTCACATGTTATTGTTTACATAATCAATGAACCGGTAGGTGACGCCGTTCTCCGTCACCGGCTCGCTGGTCTGCTCCACGCTCCAGCTGTGGAGCTTGTTCAGGTTGGGGAAATACGTGTCGGGATCGCCCGCCGTGGCGTCCACCTTGGTCAGGTAGACCCGCTTGCAGTGAGGCACCAGAGCGGTGTACACGCTGCCGCCGCCGATGACCCACACCTTTTCGGGGTCCTCCCCCTCCACCAGGGCCAGGGCCGCCTCGGGACTGTCCACCGTCTCCACGTCTTCCATGTGCAGGGCATGGTTCCGGGTGATGACGATGTTCCGCCGTCCCTTCAGGGGCTTGCCGCCGGGGAAGGAGTCCAGGGTCCTCCGTCCCATGATGACGGTGCCGCCCATGGTCAGGGAGCGGAAGTGCTTCATGTCTGTGGGCAGCGAGAACAGGAGTCCTCCCTCTTTGCCGATGCCCCAGTTTTCATCCACGACTACGATGGCGTTCATAAATCTGTATTCCTCCTCGATCGCTCAAATGGCAACAGGGATCTTCTCATCAAAGGCCGCGGGGGTATACCCCTCCAGGGCAAAGCTGTCCCGTGTGAACTGGTAGAAGTCCGTCACGGAACCGTCCATTCTGAATTCCGGCGCCGGGGACTGGGGCGCGGAGAGCAGCTTCTCCACGATGGGCACGTGCCGGTCGTAGATGTGGGCGTCCGCAATGACGTGGACCAGTTCGCCGGGCACCAGGCCGGAGACCTGGGCCAGCATATGCACCAGGACGGCGTACTGCGTCACGTTCCAGTTGTTGGCCGTCAGCATATCCTGACTGCGCTGGTTCAGAATGGCGTTGAGCACATTGCCGGAGACGTTGAAAGTCATGGACCACGCGCAGGGATACAGATGCATCTCGCTGAGGTCCGCGTGGTTGTACAGGCTGGTGAGGATGCGGCGGGAGGCAGGGTTGTGCTTCAGGTCGTACAGCACCCGGTCCACCTGGTCCATATCCCCCTCGGGATAGTGGTGCTTCACCCCCAGCTGATAGCCATAGGCTTTGCCGATGGAGCCGCTCTCATCCGCCCACTCGTCCCAGATATGGCCCCGCAGGTCACGGATGTTGTTGGACTTCTTCTGCCAGATCCACAGCAGTTCGTCCACCGCCGTCTTCCAGTAGGTCCGGCGGATGGTAAGAATGGGAAATTCCTGCCGCAGGTCATAGCGGTTGACGATGCCGAATTTTTTGACCGTATGGGCAGGCGTTCCGTCCTCCCAGTGAGGGCGCACCTCCTGCTCCGTATCCCAGACGCCGTTCTCCAAAATATCCCGGCAGTTCTGAATGAATACCTCGTCCGCACGGCTCATACGACAGCTCCTCTCCAAAATTTTTCAAAGATTTTACACCGTTATTCAGTATAGCAAAAAGGCACTGTCAATGCAATTCTCCGAATTTCATAAATTTTTGGGCGGAAGCGGCCTGAAAAACAGGATTTCGCCCATTGCGCCCTCTGGACGATTTGGTCAAATTCCATCGATTTTTCTCGGAATTTTCGTCTGTTTTCTGATTGTAACCTGGCGGAAAGTGCGGTAAGATATAGCGGCCGCAGCTGCGGCGAAAGGCGGTGGTCAACAGATGGGCGCAAATGCGGACAAACGGGGTTATCTATGCGAGGACTTCCGGCTGTTCCATTTGAAGGACAGCCGCGCCCAGCAGTTGGAGGATCATTACCACGAATTCGACAAGCTCATCCTGTGCCTGGGCGGACAGGTGACCTATGTGGTGGAGGGCGTCACCTACTTTCTCCGCCCCTGGGACCTGCTGTTGGTGGGACGGGGCTCCATCCATCGGGTGGCCATCGATCCCTCCGCCCCCTACGAGCGGGTGGTGGTCTGGCTGGGCCGGGACTGGCTGGAACGCCGGGGCGGCTCCGACACGAATCTGGCCGCCTGCTTCGAGCTGGCCCGGCAGCGGAATTTCCACCTGCTGCGTCTGGATCCGGAGCAGAAGCTGCGCTATATGGCCGCCATCCAGGAGTTGGAGGAGGCTCTGCGCTCCCGGGAATTCGGCGGCGCTCTGCTGGCGGACACCCTTTGCCAGCAGCTTCTGATCCAGGTAAACCGAGACATTCTCAAGGACCGGACCGCGGAGCAGACGGATTCCTACCGGGTGGACCCCAAGATGGAGGCTGTCCTGCGCTATATCGGCGCCCATCTGACGGACCGGCTGGATGTGGACACCCTGGCGGGGCAGTTCTACCTGTCCCGGTACTATCTGATGCACCGGTTCAAAGCCGTCACCGGCTACACCGTCCACCAGTATATCAACCAGAAGCGTCTGCTGCGGGCGGGAGAGCTGATCCGCAGCGGCGTGCCGGTGATGAAGGCGGCCGAGCAGTCCGGCTTCCAGGAATACTCCACCTTCCTGCGGGCCTTCCAGAACACATTTCACGCCAGTCCCCGGGCCTTTTACGGGCAGTCGGACATGAAAGAGGAACTCCATGCAGTCAGAGACATCGATTGAATTTTCCAACAGGGACCTGCGAAAGCTGATCATTCCGCTGGTCATTGAGCAGCTGCTGGCCATCACCGTGGGTCTGGCGGACTCCATGATGGTGGCCCGGGTGGGCGAGGCGGCGGTATCTGCCGTGTCCCTGGTGGACTCGGTGAACGTCCTTCTGGTCAGTGCCTTCGCGGCGCTGGCCACCGGCGGCGCCGTTGTGGCGGGCCAGTATCTGGGCCGCCGGGAGATGGAGAAGGCCAACCACTCCGCCCAGCAGCTCTTTCTGTTTATGGGAGAGTGTGCGCTGGTCATCACGGCGCTGCTGTATCTTCTGAAGGGCTTCATCCTCCATGTGGTGTTCGGCGCCATCGAGGCCGACGTGGCCGCCTATGCCAACACCTATTTTATGATCGTGGAATCGTCCACGTTCTTTCTGGCCATCTACAACGCCGGCGCCGCGCTGTTCCGGGTCATGGGCAACTCCAACATCTCCATGGTCGTCTCCCTGTTAATGAACGGCATCAACGTGGCCGGCAACGCCATCCTGATCTTCGGCTTCCACATGGGCGTGGCCGGTGTGGCCATCCCCACGCTGGTGTCCAAGATCGTGGCGGCGGTCCTGATGGTGGTGCTGCTGTTCCGGAAGGATCTGGTGCTGCACCTGTCCCGGCCCTTCTCCTTTCGTCATGAGCGAAGCATGATCCGCAACATCCTGTACATCGGCGTTCCCAACGGCATTGAGGGCAGCATGTTCCAGCTGGGCAAGCTGATGCTGCTGTCGGCGGTGACGGTGTTCGGCACCGCCTCTGTGGCGGCCAACGCCATCGGCAACATCGTCGGCACCTTCCAGTGCATGGCGCCTCAGTCCATCGGCCTCGGCATGGTGACGGTGGTGTCCCGGTGCGTGGGCGCCGGAGACATGAAAAAGGCCCGCTTCTACACCCGGAAGCTGATGAAGTGGGGCTATGCATCCATGCTGCTGACGAATCTGCTGATCTTCGCCCTGATGCCGGTGATCCTCTGGATCTACGGCCTGTCTGAGGAGACCAACGCCTACGCCCGGGTCATTCTGTTCTCCCACGGCGGCGTGGGCATCCTGCTGTGGCCCCTCGCCTTCCAGCTGCCCCAGACTCTGCGGGCCGCGGGAGATACCCGTTTTACCATGACCGTCTCCTCCCTGTCCATGTGGATCTTCCGGGTGATCTTCGGCGTCTGGTTCGCCCGCGGTCTGGGATTCGGTGTGCTGGGTATCTGGTTCGCCATGTACATCGACTGGGTCTGCCGGACCGTCTTCTTCGTGGCCCGCTACCGGGGCCGCCGGTGGGAGCTGAAGGGTCTGAAAGCGTGACCGCTCTCCCCCGATATATGACCAAAAGCTCCCCGGACGGCAATTGCCGTCCGGGGAGCTTTTGCAGACTCCTGGTCTTAAATCCTGATGAGCTCATACTGCCGGGTGCCGATGCCCAGCTTTTCGCCGTGCTCCAGAGCCACCTGCCACCGGGTGTCCGGATGGACGGCGTGGAGGTGGTCGTGGTCCTCGTGGTCGCAGCCCTCGTCAAACAGGGCGGAGCCGGGCAGGGCGGGCTGGGCGTTGACGGCATCGGCGCAGGCCTGGTCCAGTGCCACGGGATCAAAGGAGGCGAACATGCCCACGTCCGGGGTGATGGGGGCGTCGTTCTCCGCGTGGCAGTCGCAGTTGGGGGACATATCCCGGGCCAGGGCGATGTGGAAGCAGGGCCGGCCGTCCACCACGGCCTTGGTGTACTCGGCGATCTTGCAGTTCAGGATGTCCAGCACCTCGTCGCAGCCCACCTGAATCGCGTCCTTGGGGCACAGGGCCAGACAGCGGCCGCAGCCCACGCACCGGTCGTGGTCGATGGTGCACTTGCCGTCGGCGATCAGCGGCGCACCGTGGGCGCAGATTTTGGCGCAGGCCCCGCAGCCAATGCACTTCTTCTGCTTCACGAAGGGCTTGCCTGCGCTGTGCATCTCCATCTTGCCGGCCCGGCTGCCGCAGCCCATGCCAATGTTCTTCAGACAGCCGCCCATGCCGGTCTGCTCATGGCCCTTGAAGTGGGTCAGGGAGATGAACACGTCGGCGTCCATGATGGCCCGGCCGATCTTGGCGGACTTGACGTACTGTCCGCCCTCCACCGGCACCTCCACGTCGTCGCTTCCCTTCAAACCGTCGCCGATGAGGATGTGGCAGCCGGTGACGTAGGGAGTGAAGCCATCCTGATAGGCGGACTCCAGATGGTCCAGGGCATTCTTCCGACCGCCTACATACAAGGTGTTGCAGTCGGTGAGGAAAGGCTTGCCGCCCTTTTCCTTCACCATATCCGCCACCACCCGGGCCCACTGGGGCCGGAGGTACGCCAGGTTCCCCGGCTCGCCGAAGTGCATCTTGATGGCCACGTACTTGCCGTCCATGTCAATGGTGTCAAAGCCCGCCGTCCGCATGAGACGGGCCAGCTTCTGCGGCAGATTCTCCCGCCAGTCGGCGCGGAAATCCGCAAAATAGACCTTCGCTTTCTCCTCCATAACGCTCCTCTTTTCTGCTTATGTAAAAATGATCGATTAAGAAAAAAGCCCCTCAAAAAAGGAAGAGGGGCCAGGGGGAAACCATAGGTTTCCCCCGGTTTGTTTGCCTCCGGGCAAACAAAGATGCCATAATCATTTTTCCGGCGACACCCTCCAGAGGGGCTTCTCTTGCCCCTGCGGGGCAATTCACCTTCTGTGCGGCGGAAAAATACCGAGACCCCAGCCGCCCTGGGCGGCACCACTCCGCAGACTGGTGGCGGGGATTCTAAAGGGGGAGCCTGCTCCCCCTTTACTCGCTTTACTCATCATCCAGATCCACCGAGATATGATCCGTCCCGTGCTGGTCGAATTCGTCCAGATACGTGTCGATGCGCTCCATGAGCTGCTCGTAGTTCTCCCGTGTCAGGGGCTCGCCGTCCATGTCCCGCAGGGCCATCTCCTCCGCCAGGATCTCGTAAAACGCCACATCCTCGTAGTCCGCGATGGCCTCATGGATGCCGCCGTCGGCAAAGGCCCGGGACGGGATGATCTCTCCGTCCAGCAGCTCCACCAGCTTCTTCATGCCGTGGGCCGGCGCGTGGGAGAAGATCAGACTCTCCACTTGGTCATATTCCCGGATGCGGTCATTCTCCCGGGCGGAATTCATCACCCAGTTCCCTACGTACACCAAATCCAGCAGATACCGGTACTGCTGTTCCGTCAATTCAATATTCATGGACTTCAGACACCTCCGATCCAGTCGTCCAGGCAATGGTTCTTGCGCATGTTTTTGATACTCGAGAGGATTATAGCAAACTCTCCATAAAAAAGCTATACTCTTTCGGCGAGAAATTGCCGCAAAAATTTTGAAAAGCCGGAAAAATCGTCTTGCGACCCCCGCTCTGCCATAGTATAATATATTATTTGTAACGGCCATTGTTTCCGTGGCCGCCCTCCCCATTTCTCCGGGAGGATCTGCACAGCAGCATAGGAGGGTTGACTTTGACGAACACCGACACCAAGACCATTCCCGTCATCCTGACGATCCGGGCCATCCAGAATTTCGACGGCACCGACGGCGACCACTCGGAGCTGATGACCGAGGGGACCATGACCGTCACGGAGGAGGGCTTCCTGCTGTCCTACGAGGAGACGGCCCTCACCGGCCTGGATGGGACCACCACCACCTTCACGGTGAAAGACGGTCAAGTGGTGCTGACCCGCACCGGCAAGGTGAACTCCCAGATGGTATTCCAGGAGGGCTGCCGCCACACCTCCCTGTATGAGACGCCCTTCGGTGCCCTCAGCGTGGACATCCAGACCAGCCGTCTCCGATGCAGCCTGACAGAGCGTGGCGGCCTGCTGGACATCCGGTACTCCATCGCCATCCAGCACACCGCCACCGGACAGAACGCCTTCCGCATCCGGGTACGGACGAAAAATTAAGAATCAGGAATGAGGAATGAGAAATTGGCCGCTGCTAAATTCCTGATTCTCAACTCCCGGTTCTTAATTCCTAACTCCTAATTCCTAATTCCTAATTAAAAAGAGGGGTATTCATATGATTAACATGATCCAGAACGCAAAAGACCAGGCCGCCAGCCTGACCATGGCCGCTTATCAGGCCGCCGCGGCCGCCGGAAAGCTCCCCCAGGCGGAGGTCAAGACCGCTCCCGTAGAGATCCCCAAGGACACCCGGAACGGCGACTTCACCACCACCTTCGCTCTGTCCGCCTCCAAGGCCCTGCGGATGCCGCCCCGGAACATCGCCCAGATCCTGCTGGAGCATCTGGACCTGGAGGGCAGCTACTTCGCCTCCGCCGAGATCGCCGGCCCCGGCTTCCTGAACTTCCGTCTGAACCGCACCTGGTACCGGGACGTGCTGGCCGCCGTGGAGTCCGAGGGCCCGGACTACGGCACCGCCGGAAACCTGAAGGGCCAGAAGATCATGGTGGAGTTCGTCTCCGCCAACCCCACCGGCCCCATGCACATGGGCAATGCCCGTGGCGGCGTGCTGGGCGACACCCTGGCCTCCGTGCTTTCCGCCTGCGGTGCCGACGTCACCCGTGAGTTCTACGTCAACGACGCCGGTCACCAGATCGACAAGTTCGCCCAATCCCTGGAAGCCCGGTATCTCCAGATCATCAAGGGCGAGGAGAATGTCCCCTTCCCCGAGGACGGCTATCAGGGCGTGGACATCAAGGAGTTGGCCCAGGCCTACTATGACGCCAATGGGGACAAGCTGCTGAACGCCCCCGAGACGGAGCGGCGGGACACCCTGGCCCAGTACGGTCTCAGCGTGAACCTGCCCAAGATGAAGTCCGACCTCCAGCGCTACAAGATCAACTACGACGTGTGGTTCTTCGAGTCCTCCCTCCATGAGAGCGGCTTTGTGGCCGACACGGTGCAGCTTCTGACGGACCGGGGCTGGACCTATGAGAAGGACGGCGCCCTGTGGCTGAAGACCGCCGAGATCCTAGCGGAGAACCTGCGGAAGGCGGGCAAGTCCGAGAAGGAGATCGAGAAGCTGGACCTGAAGGACGACGTGCTGCGCCGGGGCAACGGCTTCTACACCTACTTTGCAGCCGACATCGCCTATCACCGGAACAAGTTCGGCGTCCGCGGCTTTGACCGGGTCATCAACATCTGGGGCGCCGACCACCACGGCCACGTGGCCCGTCTGAAGGGCGCCGTGGACGCTCTGGGTCTGGACGGCACCAACCGTCTGGACGTGGTGCTGATGCAGCTGGTGAAGCTGCTGCGGGACGGCGAGGTCGTTCGGATGAGCAAGCGCACCGGCAAGGCCATCTCCCTGTCCGATCTGCTGGACGAGGTGCCCGTGGACGCCGCCCGGTGGTTCTTCAACGCCAAACCGGACACTCAGATGGAATTCGACCTGGGCCTGGCGGTCCGGGAGGACTCCGAGAATCCCATCTACTACGTGGAATATGCCCATGCCCGTATCTGCTCCCTGCTGCGGGCCATGGAGGCGGAGCACATGACCGTCCCCGCTGTGGCGGACGTGGACATGGACCTGCTGCCCGGCGAGGCCGAGGAAGCCCTCATCAAGCAGCTGGCCCAGTACTGCGAGGAGATCCGTCTGGCGGCCCGGGACTACGATCCCAGCCACATCAACCGCTGCCTCCAGGAGCTGGCGGCCTGCTTCCACCGGTTCTACACCGCCTGCCGCATCAAGGGCGAGGAGCCCCAGGTGGCCGCAGCCCGTCTGAAGCTGGCGGACTGCGCCCGGATCGTGCTGAAAAACGGTCTGAAGCTCATCGGCGTGGACGCGCCGGAGAAGATGTAACCGGAAAACAGGGGGGCGGCGGATGCCGCCCCCTTTGTTTTGCGCCCCGTCCCGGAGTGCAGGAGGAGTGCCGGGGAAGCCCGAAGGCTTGCGGCTCCGCCGCGGGGCAACACCCCCATTCTCTTTTTCCTGGAGAGGAAAAAGAGAATGCGCCTTTTGATGGTGTAAGAGAAAAAGGCTCTGGCGGCGGCATTCCGGGCTTCGCCCGGAACGGGCGCGGCGCCTGTTACGGGGGTTTGGACTGGTAGTAGTCGTGAGCTTGGACTCCTATGTTCGGTCTTGGCTACAGTAGAAACTCCGGGTCCCGCCCGGATGCTCTGCCGTTCTCTTTTTGCTGCCGCAGCCCGGTGGTTGCGGAAGACTGGCAATGAATGGTGCCCAGCTATCCCAAACTGCCAATGTGCGGCAGCAAAGGAGAAGCAGAGTGCATCCGAAAATAGCCCCAGTTATTGAAAAAACCATATGTGGTTGAGTGGTCCAAGCCACCGGCCATTACCGGACCAAAACCCCCGTAACAGGCTGGGCATTTCAAACTGCGTTTGAAATGCCCAGCCTGTCGAAAAAACCGGTTGCGCAATTAGGCGGCAACCGGGTTTTCAGCACATATTCGGGAAAATAGAATCGAAAATAGGAAATGGGCAGAGTCATTCCATTTCCACCTTGCCATTTTTTTGAGGTTCGGGTCTGTCCCAAATTCTGTGTAAACACCGAAATGCGGTGCAAATAGAGCAAAATATATTCAAGGTGGAAGTGGTGCAAGCTGCTGCCGCCTTGTTTTCAAAATAACAGT
>NZ_JBQHUP010000017.1:0-46977 GCF_052065175.1 Dysosmobacter sp. HCP28S3_G4
CTGTCTGTTCAAGCGCCGTCGGCTCCCGTCCGGGCGGTTCTGGGATCAACGCGACGCATCGCAGGTGATGCAGCAGCTCGTGGTGGATGGGATGGGCCCGTCCGACCCGCTACACATCGCTGATCACATTCACGCCCTGGACTCCCGAATCTGGGTCGTGGTGAACGAGACGGCTAACAGTGTCCTCGTGGATGATGTGGTCGATGATCTGACCGAGGTTGGGTTGGAGTGGACGTTTGTCGGCGGGTCGTTGATGGTCGGACCGGTCGGGGCTCGGCATCGTACCGCACCACTGTCGGATCGGCACCTCGGCGATGATGTCGTCGTGACGAAGGTGGGCAAGGATGTGGTCACCGACGTGCTCGTCAAGGGTGAGGGTGTGTGGGCGCAGCGGGCGATTGAGGATGACCGGATCGTCCTCCAGTCCATCGTGAAGGGGAACAAGCTCGTGACGGTTCAGGAGTGCGAGACGAAGGCGCAGGCGACGTTGGACCAGTTCGCGGTCGCCCCGGTGGCGGTGAGTGTCGGTGGGGCTGGGTTACGCGCCGACGCGCCGGTGTCGTTGCATGAGCTCGTTCCCGGCGTGCGTGTGCCTGTCTCGTCGGTTCAGACCGGCGTGCGGGTCGGCTGCGACCTGATGATCGAAAAGGTTGCGTTCTCACCGGATGGGATCAAACTGTCCCTCGTTCCTCCGTCGGTGTCGTGGGAGGCTCGCGAGGAGTTCCCGCCGCCGTTGACGAACGACTTCAAGTCGCCGTGGGAGAAGGAGCAGGCCGGTAAGGCCAACGCTTCGCAGAAGGATAAGGCCGACGATGCGGACTGGGTCAAGCCCGGAACGCCGTTATAGGAGAGCAGGATCATGGGTAGGACAGCGCGGACGGATGCGGAGTACATCGCGGAGTTGGAGCGGCGTGTCAGGCGGCTGGAGCGCGCTCTGGGGCCGTGGCAGTTGAGTGTGGGCCGGTATGGGGACCTCGTCGCCGATAATCTGGACACCGGAGTGAGAACCGTTGTAGCCCGGCGTGAGTCGGAGCCGCAGGGTAAGAAGGAGACATAGAGGTTATGGCTAACACCATTTGCACATCCCGTCAGTTCTCGACCGAGAACGGGGTGCTGCATCTATCACGGGCCGCGATGCCCCGCGTGGTGCTGGAGACTCGCACGCCCTCGGTTAATGACGGGGAGATTAAAGAGCACTCGCCGATTGATAACCAGAAGATTCTGATTGAGCAGCGCGGGCACTGGAAGAACGACTTCGGAGTTCCTGTGACGGTTCAGGTTCAGATCCAACGCGCTCGCCGAACCATGAGCACGACGTGTCCGCACACTGTGTTTCTCCGAGAGTCGTACACGACGCGGGTCGGGACCGATGGGCTTACGCAAATCATGGCCCCGGAGCCGACGACGGAGCCGACGTGGAACACGGAGTGGGGCGCGGGCCTGTTCGCACCGTTCAATGGGATGGGTGGGGACGAGTGGCCCCCGATTACGACGTGGCAGTCCACCCCGGAAGCCACCTCGACGCTGGACCAGATTCGCGTTCCAGCGGGACAATCGCTGGACGTTCGGTTCCGCGTCTCACTGGTGACGAACGCTTACGTCCGGGTGCCGTGGGGCGATGCTCACCCGCGCGATGGTAGGCCGACCGCGTTCGTCTGGGCATTCTCGAACACCATGCGATTCTTCGCCTTCCCCGACCCCGTATAGCTCGACTAGATAGGACACACAACAATGGCACTTGAACAGGATTACGGACGCATCCCCGTCCCGGCGGATAACGTTCCCGAGTTCGGTGTGGTGGTGCGCATCCAGGGCACTCACGCCGTCCTCACCGCCGACCGGGATGGGAAGCCGACCCCGTTCCTCCGACACAACGAGCAGATGATGGTGCGGTTCACCCCGCACATCAAGCAGTTGCTGGAGGAAGGGTGGGTCGATCTGATCGACTACATTGAGTTCCCCGCGGCGGCGCAGTACTTCCCCACTATGGCGGAGGTGTTCCAGATGATCGAGGACCGGGCTAAGACGCTGCCCGGCGAGTCGGTGCTGGGCATCCGCGTGGATGGGGATGCGCTGGTGATGCGGGTAGGCCGGGACTTGGAAACGTCCCGCGAAGTCCGGGCGGTGATTCCACAGTTCGGTGATTTGTCGGCGCAGGTTGAGCAGGCGGAGACGGCTGCGCTTCGGTCGGAAATGGCTGTGGAGCAGGTGATGAACCTGGTGAAGGACGCGGCGCAGGTCGCGGCGGATCAGGTGTCGGTGGAAGCGGAGCAGTACGCTGCGCTCGCTGCTGCTGCTGCGGAGCGTTCCGTCACGGCGGCGGAGGAAGCGACGCGACAGGTCGAGTCCATCGGCACGGTCGCCGGGCCGGAGGGTCCACGCGGGCCGGAGGGGCCGATGGGTCCGCAGGGTCCGCAGGGTCCGCAGGGTCCGCAGGGTCCGCAGGGCCCGAAGGGCGACACTGGTGCGGCGGGTAAGGACGGTAAGGACGGCGCTTCGGTGTCGTACGAGTCGATGGTCGCGACTTACGCTGATCTCCCGAAGGGTTTGTCCTCGTCTGATAAGGGCAAGGGCTGGGTTGTCACCGCTGATGGTCGGATTTACGTGTGGGATGGGGCGAAGTTCCCGCCCGAGGGCGCTGCACCATTGTTCCGTGGCCCGCAGGGCGAGACTGGTCCGCGCGGCCCGCAGGGCATCCAAGGCACGCAGGGCCCGAAGGGCGATACTGGCCCGCAGGGTCCGATGGGTCCGCAGGGTCCGAAGGGCGATGTTGGGCCGACCGGTCCGAAGGGTGATACCGGGCTTCAAGGTGTGCAGGGTCCGAAGGGCGATACCGGCCTACCCGGTAAGGACGGTCGGTCGTTGATCGTTCGCGGGGAGGTCGCATCCTCGGCATCACTGCCCCCATCGGCGGCGGTGGGTGACACCTACGTCATGACCGATAGCGGTAAAGCTGTGATGTGGAATGGTACGTCGTGGTCGGACCCGTTTGCGTTCGTCGGTCCGCAGGGACCGCAGGGTGATAGGGGACTCCGCGGCGATACTGGCCCGCAGGGTCCGCAGGGCCCGGCTGGCCCGGCTGGCACCCTATCGGCTGACCAGGCGACCGCGCTGTTTGGCGCGCCGTCGTTCCGCACGAAGCCCTACGGTGTGCTCCGCTGGACCGGGCCGCAGTACGACCCGCCAGCAGCACGGTTTACCCGTATGCGCGCCTACTCGGACGGGAAGCTCGTTGTCGGCAAGAACTACGGTGGCGTGGCGAACGCATCCACGAATGATCCGTACCTCGTCGCCCCGGTTGATGGGTGGTACAACCTGTACGCCCGGCAAGGTTTCGCCACCATCCCCGGCGCTAAGGGCTGCGGCCTGACAACGGACATTAACGCGGGTGATCGGGGGCTCGTGTTGTGGAACGATATTGGCTTCGGTCAGATCAGTATGGCGACCGGCGTGGAGTTCCTCACCGCAGGGACAAGGTTGTACCCGTGGATTTGGACGACCGAGGGTAACGCCGGGGCGACTGGCAACATCCGAGGAATGGAATCACAATTCCGCATGATCTTCCTAGCAGGAGCGTAACGATGGCTGAAATTAACTACGACGATCTACTCAATGAGATCATCGAGCAGATCAAGAATGACGATTCGGCGGACTCCGCGACGGTGGAGCGGCTGGTGCAGCGGCTCCGCGAGTTGCAGGCCACCGCGTCGGCGGAAGTCCTCGGTCGGAAAATCATCGCCGGGGACGGGCTCGCCGGGGGTGGGACGCTGGAGCAGGATGTGACACTCCGCCTGTCGGATGAAACGAACGAGTACATCCGGCTCGCGGCGGCTGCGACGACCCCGAAGCAGCTCGCGGAAGCGATCGCCCCGCTGCTGACGAAGGCCGAAGCCGGGGCGACCTACGCGACGAAGGCGGAAGCGAAGCCCGCCTACGTTATCCCGTTCAGCGTGCCGGGCACGATCAACGGCGAGGAAGTGTCCCCGCCCCTACTGATCGGCACGGGCGCGGCGGGGTTGAAGATCACGCATATCGGTGTCGCGGTCGGCACCCCCGGCTCGGCGGTGACTGTGACGCTGCGCGGTGGGGCGACCGGGTCTATTACCGTGGGGGATGGGGTGGTGTCGAAGCAGTCGGCGATGTCCGTCCCCATCACGGGCCCGGTGCGGGTTGCGATCTCGTCCGCGTCCTCGGCGGGTGTGACGGTTACGCTTCGGGTGCAGGAGTCCTAGCATGAGTATCAAGGACTGGGTCAGGACGGCGCGGGCGGTTCAGACACATGAGTCATTCGACGGGCGGCTCAACACGGGCGGGGCGATGATTGGCTCCCCGGTGTACGTGCAGGGCGTGGATGGTCAGGCGCTGTCGATTCCCGCGAACGCTGGTGCGACTATCCCGGTGTCGTCCGCTGCTGCTGCAGGCTACCCGGTGTCGGTATCACTGTGGTTCCGGTACTCTGCGAGTTCCGCGACCGCGGAGCTGTTTCAGTGGGGCAACATTCCCGGCATGGGTGCGCGGGTGTACGGCGCCAATTCGGTTTATCCTCCAGGCACGGTCGAGGGGTGGGTGCGGTTGTCCTCGGGCGGGTTCGCGCTCCGCGCCCGGTCGGAGCAGTTATCACCGGATCGGTGGCACCTCGTGACCCTCACCGTCGAGGGGACGACGATATGGGGCGGGTGCCGCGCCCGCATGTATATCAACGGCACGCTGGTTGCCGTGCAGTCGTATAGCGGCGGGCTGTTCAACCTCGTGAACTTCGACCGTCCCCGTACCATGACCGTCGGCGTGTCCGCCGGGGCGGTTGTGGTGGACGAGCTGATCATCCAGGAAGCGCTGCTCGGAGATTCCGAGGTTATGGGGCTATATCAGTCTGCGGAGTCGCTGACGCGGGGGACGAAGCGGAGCGGGTGGGGCGTGGTATTCTAGACCGCAAGCAGGACCAGTCCCCGCTGACCTCCAGACAGCAGATTGGGGGCCGGTTCCGAAGGGATTAAGGCCCGTGTTGCTACGACCTCCCCCTCGCCTAGTGGGCAGCTATGGCGAGGGGGCTTCCTCATGTATAGGGGACGGGGCGGTCGCGCCGGTTAGACTCAACCTATGAGCAGACAGTGGCCGATGCCGAAGAACACATTCACCATCACATCCCGGTTCGCGGGCAGGATCAACCCCGTGACGGGCCGACCAGAATCACACTCCGGAACAGATTTAGCCGCCCCGGACGGCACCCCGTTCTACGCCGTCCAGTCTGGAACTGTGCAGTACATCGGACCCGCTTCGGGCTATGGGCAGTGGATCGTCGTGGACTCGTCCGACGCGGACGGCGGGGGCTGCGTCGAGTACGGGCACATGTGGAACGCCTTCGCCACGGGGCTGAAACTGGGCGACCGGGTGGAGGTCGGGCAGCTGCTCGGCTACGTCGGGTCGAATGGCCAGTCCACGGGCCCGCACCTCCACGTCACGGTGTGGGAACGTGGCTACGGCGGGAAGCGCGTGGACCCGGAAACCTGGCTCCAGGACGCGGCCTACCCACCGCCCGGTGGTGGTCGCGCCCCCGTCACCGGCGAATCACCAGCCGGGGGCGATGTGCTCTTCGGCGTGGACATCTCGAACCATCAGAACGGCTTCTCGTTGCGCCGGGTGAAGGAGGAAGGCTTCGCGTTCACCATCATCAAGGCGACCGAGGGGACGTGGCGCGACCCGGTGTTCCGGTCGCACCTGGACGACGCGAAGGCTAACGGCGTGCTGGCCGCTGCTTACATCTACGTGCGCGAGGAAACATCGCCGGAGGATCACGCCGCCGCGCTGGAAGCGCAGCTACCCGAGAAGGACGTTCCCGTCGCACTCGACATCGAGGACAAGAGCGGCTACGACCCGGGCCTGTGGCACGGCATCGTGTCCGCGCTTCGCGGGCGGGGCTACCGGGTGATCCTGACCTACCTCCCCCGGTGGTACTGGACGAAGGCCGGGAAGCCTGACCTGTCCGGGCTCCCGCCGCTGTGGTCCTCGAACTACCCGTCCACGACCCCGGGTTACGCTTCGGCGCTGTACTCGACCGCAGGGGACGCTGGCTGGGCTGGTTACGGCGGTCTGGAGGTGGCGATGTGGCAGTTCACCGACCGGGCCGTCGTCGCCGGGATGAAGGTGGACGCGAACGCCTTCCGCGGCGGGATGGATAAGCTCCGCGCCCTGTTTCAGGGCGAGGGGAACACCACCCCGCCCGGGGCGGAAGTCGGCCCTCCAGTCTTCGCGTCGAAGCTGACCGCCGAGGACTACGCCCGACTGTCGTTCGAGCAGCTCGCCGGGTACAAGTACCGGCAGGACGGGCTCCCCGACTTCGCCGGGTGGGATGCCGAGTCGGTCATCGCGTCCGCGAAGAAGAAGCTAGCGGACACGGGCGCGTGCACGCCCGTCGAGCTGCTGTTCCTCGCTAACGAAGATCTGATCAACCGAATCAAGAAGGGTGAGAAGTAAGTGAAAATCAAGGGAATTGACGTGTCCATCATCGTTCGCGGGGTGATCTACGCCGCGGCGTTCGTGTTCTCGGCCGCGATGCTGCTGTCGGGTAAAGCGACGAGTGATCAGGCGCAGGCGTGGCTGGATTATGCCCCGGAGCTCGCTGGCATGGTCGCCGGTGGTCTAGCGCTGGTGAAGCTGAACCGCGGGTCGAACTCGACGGCGACCGAGGACGATGTTCAGGCCGCGCAGACCGCAGCCACCGTGGCCGCGATGGAGCGGATGTACCAAATGAGCCGGGAACTGCTCGACACCATCAACGAGAAGAAGCAGCCATACCAGTCGGTCGGCGCTGCGGACAGTAACCCTCCGATGGACGAGTCGGCGGAGTACGGTCAGCACGCAGCCCCGGTGAGTGTTGATCGTGTTGGTTCGCAGCACGGTTCCATCTACCCCGGATAGGAGCAGAAATGATGTCATTCATTAATCAGGTATTCAGCTGGGCGCGGAAGATCATCCCAGCATCCATCGTCCCCGACGTGCCGGTTGGCACGTTCATCCACACCTCGGCGGGCAACGGCGGGACTGACCAGCCCACGCAGCGGTTCGGCATCGGCGGGACAGACCTCGGCTTTTTGTTCGAGGGCGGCAAGTCCGTCAATGGCGGGAAGGCACTATGGGTCGGCGGGGTCTTCGGCGATACCTTCACCGGCGGGACACCGGGCCAGGGTGATTGGCGCTCGCCCGTGGGGCTCCGCTCGTCAAACCGGGATGTCACCACGCGCGGCATCGTGTGGGACAACGCAATCCACGGAATCAACTACGCGAACCAGATGTGGCCCTACCGGCACGTGGGCGAGTCCGGGACGGTGAACGGCAGGAACTTCGACGCATTTACCATCATCCCGAATGATGTGATTCAGCTCCCCGATGGGAACTACCTCGGCAACGGCTTCCGTGTGAAGCGGTGGGGCCAGGGCGGTGTGCAGCGGATGTGCTGGACCCTATCCGCAGCCTGGTTCTGGTCGAATGAACCGCACGCCGAGGTGTGGGACGTATGCCGTCACGAGAACAACCTGGGCACCCTATACGAGTGGGTGAATCGCGGACGCGATCATTACTTCCAGAACAACACTATGGTGATGCTGCCGGGCGACGAGAACGTCTATGTGTTCGGCACGCCGGAGGGGCGGAAGCGCGGCCCGGATAGCGGTATCTACCTCCGCCGGGCGAACTGGCGGCACCTATGCAACGACGCGTCGTGGGAGTTCTGGGGCTGGACCGGTACACGGTGGGAGTGGGGACGGCACATCAACCCGACCCCCATCCTTCTCCCCGACACGCCCGAAGGCGCGATCGGTGAAATCAATGCGCAGTACATCCACGGGAAGGTGGTGCTCACGTACTGCGACGAGAAGCGTGGCGTGATTGTTCGCCTGGCGGATCGCCCGGATGCGCTGTGGACGAAGTCGCGGGAGATCGTCACCCGCCTACAGGAACCGTCGATGTACGCGCCGAGCATCCATCCGTGGTCCCCGTCGCTGGAGGATGCCTACCTTCATCTATCGTCCTGGCGGCAGTGGGATGGACGGACGATTGACTACTGTGCTCGCGGCTACCGGGTAAACCTCACCGGGAACACCCCCGGGGCGGAGGGGGCGGCATGACCCTGCTGGAGAAGGAGAAGGAGCCACCACTGGTCCGGCTCCGCCGTGGGCTCGGGTCGCCCTGGACGGGGCTGGGAATCTACGGAGTCGGCACGCTCATTAAAGGCCTGTTCTACCTGCCGATGCTGGGGAACCCGAGTCGGCTCCCCGCCGTCGAGCAGTGGGGCGGTCCGAACCTGTGGGCATTTGTGTGGATCATCGTCGGTGCGTTCGCAATCTGCGCGGTGCTGACCCGCCGATGCGGAGCTATCGCCGCCGGGGGCCTGTTCTTTATCTACCTGATATGGGGAGGTATGTACCTAATCGCCGAGGTCTACGGTAACTACCCACTCGGGTCGATGGCGTCTGTGGTGTACCTACTGGTAGCTGCGACGATCTTCTGGGCGTTCTCGCGCCCCCGGTGGAGCAGATCATCGTCAAATCAACGCACTGCGAGGGTGAGGGAGATTCCGAATGAGCGAAAGCCTAGCCGCGGTCGTCGTCGGTCTGGTGGGCCTCGCCGGTGCCGTGCTGACCGCATTTATCACCGGCCTATTCGATAACCGGAAATCGGTCGCGGACCAGTATCAAGCCCTGGTGGACGATATTCAGGACTTCGCGAGCAATAAAGCTGCGGAGCAGGATAAGAAAATCAAGGTGCTAACCGCGAAGCTGGAGGACGTGCAGCGTGTCGTGGCGGAGCAGGGCGAGCAGCTCCGCGTGATTAGCAGCAAGTATGATCTGGCGATCGGGTTCATCCGGCGTGCGCATCAGGACAAGACGGTCGCGGATCTGCTTCCGCCGCTTCCGGAGCGGTTGTTGGATGATGTTCGTCGGCAGGTGTCGTGAGTGTTGTACCAGACCAGAAACTTCTGGTAAACTATACGTGTAAGATTCATATCCACAGGAAAGGCAGTACAAGCACCATGCAAGCCCCCGTGATCGGCTCCGCCGCCCTTCACCGACTATCCGAAGCCGACGCGAACAAGCGCGTCTACAGCATTCTCGATTGGATCATCAACCACGCCGACGACAACGGAGTCGTGGAAGTCTCGATGTCACAACTGACTAAGGTATTCAACGTGACTATTGCGATGATCCAGCAGCCACTCCAGCTACTCGAACAGCTCGGCCTGATCACCCGCGAACGACGTGGCCCCTACCCATCGGTTATCCGACTGACCCCCGTCGTCATCCCCACCCTGAAGCATTAAAAAGACCCCCCGCGCTAACGAGGGGTCCCAACTCACAGAAAGGCGTTCTGCTATGAACGACTATACACCAACGTCCGCATGGACCGCAACTTACGACCGAGATCGCCGGAAACTATGGGGCGAACCTGGGAGCGTGTGGACTGTCTTCGACATCCTCGCATCAATGGCTAACGGATCATCCGGGCGGTGCTGGCCGTCCGCGGCGTACATCGCGAAGGAAACCGGATTGAGCCGCGCGTCGGTGAAGAACGCGCTCCGCCGTCTTGACGAGCTCGGAGTGATCAGCGTCGAGCACCGGGAAGCGACAACGAGTGTTTTCACAGTCCCCCTGGCGACCATGAAGGGGGTTAAACCTGTAGCCGGGGGGGCGGGTAAATCCCTGCTCGAAACGGGGGGTAAGGATTTAACCCCAAATAAAGAATTAACTAATAAAAAATCATCTAACAACACGGGCGGCGCTCCGCGCCCGTCGGAGGATGTCTTCCACGAAGAACCGAAGGACACGTCGGCAGGGTGGATTGACGAGCGGACGGCTCACGCCGCCGCCGAAGCTGGCATCACGGCGATGGAGGACGAAGGGGTGCCACTGCGCACCATCGTGGAGCAGACGGCGCAGCGGGCGAACCAGTATCAGATCGTCACGGACCTGTCCCCGCTCCCTCGGACGATCCGCTCCGGTGAGTGGACGCTGGACCCGGAGGGTGATTGGCGGTCGGTGGCTCGCACCATCGTCGTCGGCAAGTGCGGCCCGGTTGAGGGCAGGATCATGAACATGTTCCTCGACGGCATCGCCCCCCTCGTCGCCACGGGGGAGGTTCCGCTGCACCTGATCGAGGAAGCCGCGGCATCCGGCGGTGGTGGCTTGTACGCCATCGGAGCTGTCCGGCACGTCGCGGTCGGCCTGTCGGCGCGTCGAATGTCGTGGTTGTGGCGCATCCGGGCGATCCGCAGGGGCGGCAGCGGCGGGCGGGTGATTGACACGATCATCCCGTCTCGGACGAGCGGTGTCACCACCCCAACCGAATTGTCATTTACCGAGATTGAGGAACCCGCTTATGCGTAATTTCACCGAAGCGCTCGCGGCCCGGTGCCGTGGCCTACTCGGAACCGACCAGGTTCGGATCACCGACGGGCAGACCATTATCCGCTGGACGGCGGAAGTCGAGATAGAGGGAGGGCCGTTCACGACGGCGACGTTCGAGGTCACACCCCGCCCGTTCACGATGGACGCGGTGAATGAGGTGTGCGCGGAGTACAGCGTGTATGACGGATTAGAGCTGGACATCGCCCTGACCGATCTCACCAAAATCATGCCGACAGTGTTCCCAGATAAACTCGAACGAGCTCGGGAACTAGTGCAGCACGACAGCGTCATGATCTACCCCAACGACGTGTACGACCGCGTCGAGTACGTGATCATTAACCCCGACTCTGGGCAGACCATCACCGGCGACGCGGCCCCGGACACCATCCCGCAGATCATGGCCCGCGACGCGGCCCCGAACGCGATCACGCTGGTGTTCGTCCCCGACAACCTCATTGGGGGCGTGTGGTGAAGGAGGGGTTCAGCGTCGAGGACAAGCGCATCATGAGCCGCCGGTCATACGGCGTGTGCGAGCTATGCAACAAAAAGCCGGGCGGGCACTACCACCACCGGAAGCCCCGCAGGATGGGCGGGGTTCATGGCGACGCTGATGCGGACGTGAACCGCCCGTCGAACGGGCTGGTTCTATGCGCGGCCTGTCACGACCGGGTGGAGTCCCGGCGCGGATGGGCGCACGACAATGGGCTGCTGCTGAAAGCGAACCAGCGACCCGAGGAAACACCGGCACGGCTTCCCCGCTACGGCGGGGCTGTGCTTCTGGACGATGAAGGAAACGTGGCATGGCAGATGTGGTAGATGTGCAAGCGATCATCAGTGAGCATGCGACCGTCGCGGAGGGCGTGGAGCCCGGAACGGCGGAATGGCGGCGCAGGGTCACCGCGTCGAAGATTGCGGGCATCATGGACTGCGACCCGTGGGGCGGAACCCCGTGGATCATGTGGCACCAGCTCGCCGGTCATTTCGACGCGCCCGAAGCGGATACCGAGGCGACCCGGCGCGGTCGGCACCTCGAAGCCGGTGTCGCTGATTGGTGGGCCGAGGACAACCCGGAATGGACCGTCACAACGTGCGGAACGTTCCAGTCGCGCCGGTGGACATGGGCCTACGCAACCCCCGACCGGCTGCTGGCAACCACGAGCCGCGTCGCGCTCATGGAGATCAAGACCCAGGCCGACACGAGCGGATGGGGAACGCCGGAAACCAACGGTGTCCCGCTGCACTACTGGCTCCAGGGCTTGTGGCAGTGCGCTGTCACTGGGCTGCGCGATGTCGTGTTCGTGGTCCTCGGCCCGTTCCTGGAGCTCACCGAGTATTGGGTCACCTACACTGATTTCGATATCGAAATGACGGTGGACACGATCGGGGAGTTCGTCGCGACGCTTCCGGGGGGTGTGTGCGAGCGGGAGCCGGAGCGGACGAATCCGTCCTCGGAGTGGCCGGTGTTGGCTGCTATGACCCCGGCGACGGTGCAGGCGGTTGAGGTGGGCGATGTGTATTTCGAGTACGCGGCTGCGAAGCTGCGCGAGAAGGAAGCGGCGGCGGAGTTGGATGCAGCTCGGTCGCGGGTCATCGTCGCCGGTGTGGATGGCGAGTGCATCACGGCGGATGGTCGTGTCGTGGCGACGCGGTCGGGCGATCGGTGGCGGTTTAAGCCGGTTCCGAAGCAGTGGCAGCGTTGAGGTTGATTTCCCCACAACTATCCGGTAAACTTTAAGTAGGTGTTTATGGTGAACACCGTGACCAGCATAGAAAGGCAAACATGCTCAACCCCGAAGCGCCATACGAGCGCTACCCAGACAACCACCCCTACATCCTCGACCCCGAGGGGACCGTCAGGAACAACCTCCCCGACATTATGGCCGACAACGGACTCGGCACCAACACCGAAGACCTACAGTGCCGCAACGAAATCATGCGAGCAATGGTCTACACCGCAGCCATGTTCGACAGCCCCGAAGACTTCGCCCGCTTCGCCCGCGTCACCGGTGACTCACTCCACCGCCTAGCCGACGAAGTCGAAAACACGGAGGACAGCTAACCATGACTGACCAGTACAGCAGCCGATCCCTCACCATCGCCGCCGAGCAGGACACTTTCACACCGGTGCAGATCGAAGCACTCCGATCCATCGGCCTACAAGGCGCAGCCCCCGCCGAGATTCAGGTGTTCTTCCACACGTGCAAGCGGACCGGCCTGGACCCCTTCGCCCGGCAGATCTACATGATCAACCGCCAGGGCAACTGGACGATCCAGACCGGCATCGACGGCTTCCGACTCGTCGCGCAGCGCACCACCGAGCGGACGCACGGAACGCTCGGATACGAGGACCCATTGTGGTGCGGACCGGACGGAGTGTGGCATGACGTGTGGGTCGCGGACGAGCCGCCGGTGGCATCGAAGTCCGTCGTGGTCCGTAACGGCGAGCGGTTCCCCGCCGTCGCCCTGTTCCGCGAGTACGTCGGAACCCGGTGGGATAAGAAGCTTGGCAAGAAGGTGCCGAACACGATGTGGCAGGAGAAGCCCGCCCTGATGCTGCAGAAGTGCGCCGCAGCCCTCGCCCTCCGGTCCGCGTTCCCCCTCGACCTATCCGGTGTCTACACCAACGACGAGGTTCAGGCCGACATTGTGGAGCCGGAGCGTCCCGCCGCGCCGCGTACCGATTCCCTCCACCCGGAGGGGTTCGACCCGGAGACGTGCACTCGCGAGGAACTGCAGGCGGCGTGGAAGCGGGCGAACGCGGCCCGGCAGGTGGGTGAGATGAACCGCATTTCGCAAATCGCCACGCGCCGGTTCAGCGGCGATAATGACAAGAACGGGCAGCAACCAGCCGACAAGGCCCCGGAGCAGGCCGAGCAGCCCGCCGAGGACACCACCATCATCGACGGCGAGACCGTCACAACCGACAAGGAGCAGTAGACATGAAGCAGGGAGAGAACCCCCTATTTTTCGAGGGCGGAGTCAAGGAAGACCCGCAAGTCCGGTACACACAGGACAACAAGCCGTGGGTCACCCTCGACGTAGCCAGCACGTCCCGCCGGTTCGACAAGGAAGCGAACGAGTGGGTGGACGGAACCACGACGTGGATTCCCGTCGCGCTGTTCGGCAACGGCGCGGAAGCAGTTGGCCAGCAGGTGCGGAAGGGAACAGTCGTCATGGTGTTCGGCAACCTCGTTCAGCGGTCGTGGACGACCGAGCAGGGCGAGCGCCGGAGCCGCCTGGAGTGCCGCGCATCATCCATCGGAGTCAAGTGCCGTAAGACCCGCGACGGCGCGGGCGCGGCCCCCGGCGCGGACATGGGCGACCCGTGGGGCTCCACCCCGTCCGGCAACACCGGCGGGGGAACCGGCGCGGCTGGGTTCGACAGCGACGAGCCGCCGTTCTGATGCGGTCCTGGAACCTCCCCATGTCGTTCACCCGCCCCCCACTGTCGCTCAACGACCGGGGACACTGGGCGAAGAAGGCGGCGGCGGTGGCGGCGGTGCGGAAGGAAGCAGCCTACCGCGCCCGCGCGACCGTCCCCCGGAACCTCGGCCACATCACCACCCGGCTCCACTACCTACCGCCGGATAACCGCCGCAGAGACGAGGACAACCTCGTCGCCACGGCGAAAGCGTGCTGGGACGGGCTTGTCGATGCGGGCATCGTCCCGGACGATACGAGCGAGTACATGACCAAGATCATGCCCAGGATCCATCACCACGAGAAAGGCCAGAAGCCGCGAATGTGGCTCGAAATCACCACCACCGGAAGCGAGGACACGAATGCAGCGGACAAGTAAATCGGACAACGTTTTCACACCGGTTGAGTCGGAAATGTTCGTCCTCGGCGCGATGATCCAGTCGCGCGATGCTACCGCCGAGATTCTGTCCTCGGGTATGAACCGGCAGATGTTCTACCGCCCGGATCACCAACTCGTTTTCGAGACAATCGAGCAGATGGAAGCGGAGGGGGCGCAGATTGACCCTGTGTTCCTCGCCGACCGGATCAACGCCGCTTCCGGGCGAACGATCGGAGATGTCGCCCAACTGATCTTCGACCTGATCTCAAAGGCCCCAACTCCGATTTCCGCGATGTACCACGCCGAGCGCGTGCGGGCGGGTTACCTACGCCGGGAATCGTACGCCGCCGCGGCGAAGATCAAGCAGCTATCGGAATCGCCCGAAGTCGAACCGATCGAGGTTGTGGAGCAGGCCCGCGCCGAGCTCGACAACCTAGGGACGGTCAGCGTGTCCGATGCCCCGTCAATGGTGGGCGACATGCTCGAAGCGACGCGGGACTACTACCGACAGGACACCGGGCGGATCACATGGTCGGGCTTCGAGTCCCTGGACTCCATCACGGGCGGGCTCAGGGCGGGGCAAATGATCATCGTCGCGGCCCGGCCCGGTATCGGTAAATCGACCCTCGCCCTGGACTTCGCCCGCAACGTCGCCCGCACCGACCGGGCGGCGTTGATGTTCTCCCTAGAAATGAGCAAGCAGGAAGTGACAGCACGGGCGATCAGCGCCGAGTGCTCCATCGACCTCGGGCGGTTCACGCACTCGACGCTGATGGATGATGAAGCGCAGCGGCTCGCGGATCACGCCGACGATATGAGCAACCTTCACTTGTGGGTGGATGATGCGCCGGGGATCACAATGGCGGAGATTCGGGCGAAGGCTCGGCGGTTAGCTCGCGAGCGCCCCCTGGGGTTGATGGTCGTGGACTACATCGGATTGATTAGCGCTGTGGGAAAGGTTGAGTCGCGGCAGATTGAGATTGCGCAGTACAGCCGGGCGCTGAAAATGCTCGCGAAGGAACTGGACTGTCCGGTTGTGGTGGTCGTGCAGTTGTCCCGGCAGGCGGAGATGAATGGCGCGCCGCGGCTGCACCACCTCCGTGAGTCGGGCGCGCTGGAGCAGGACGCGGATAAGGTCCTGTTGCTGTCGCGGAGTGATGGTGGTGATTTGACGGTTGATCTGGCGAAGAACCGCAGTGGTCAGCTGGGAAGCGTGGAGCTTACGCCGGTGCTGCATTACTGCCGGTTCATGGATCAGAAGTGGTCGCCGGGCGGGTATCAGTAGGGCGGTTCGGAAAAAAGTTTAAGTGTTTTTCGTTTTTTACTTGACTTACACCACCATATCACCTATACTATAGTTACAGGTTAAGGGAAAGGCCCGTAACCAACCACCAGAAAGGCAGAAACAATGAGCACCATCATCATCGAAAAGACCACCACCGAGAACCAGACCAACTGGACCGCCGGAGACCACACCCTCACCAAGAACACCTACGACAACGGCAGCGTCGAATGGCGGGTAACCAGCAACTTCAACACCAACTGCACCCTCCACATCGACCTCGCAACCAACGAACTGCGCTACGCAGCAGCCAGCACCACCGCAAAGGTCGAGGACATGGACAAGCTGATCGAAGAACTGCAAAACGTGAAGCAGATCGCCGAAGCCTTCCAGCAGATCATCGCCACCAACTAACCCCTCCACTCACCCCGCCCCCCGGGGCGGGAACACAGTAAGAAGCACACCATGACCATCGAGATCGACAAGTTCGACAACGTCGCAACATTCGAAACCTACGGCTACGTCCTCATTCGCGAAGAGCTAGACCCCGACTACATGGAACCAGGCGAACCGCCGGTCATGTGGCGCATCGCGTGCCGGAACATCGACAACACACGAATCGAGATGACCGTCAAGAACTTCACCAAGACCATCGAGTTCCACATCCTCGACACCCCACTCCAGGACATCGACACACACCTCAATAACGTGCAAATGGTCAAAACCATCGCCCGCATGTTCGAGTCCATCATGCAAGACGACTAACCCCCCATTCATCCCCGCCCCCCCGGGGCGGGACTCCAGAAAGGAAAACATCATGGCCGGTAAGCACCGCGCAGAAGATCGACACACCAGCAGCTACGACTACGAACTGATAGACGACTACTACGACGAACCCGTCACCATCATGGACTGGGTCGTGTTCATCGCCCTAATCATCATCGGCGGCACGTTCGGCTGGTTGCTGTTCCACTGGTTCAGCCCACTGTGGATGAACTAAGAGAGGGAGGACATACCACCATGAGCAAGAAAATCACCACCAAACCCGCTCCCCGCGCGAACGAGCTTCGCGACATCATCGCGGAGATCATCGGACGCGACGAGAACAAGAACGCCCCGGCGAAGGACCTCGCGACGATCATCGTGGGCGAGATGCTGAACGGCCAGTGGGTACGCAACGACCGCGAGCGCGCTATGGCCGCGAACGTTGGCCCGTCGCTGGTCATGACCTATCACCTGGATATGTCCGCAGACGAGTCTACTGGGTCTATCCACTGGACCACCACGAGCCCGAGCGAGTTGCTGGCGATGCTCGCGGAGACGGTTAGCTGGGCGATCAAGGAAGCGGAGGACGAGTTCCACGTCGCTGGCCCGGAGCTGCTGGCGATCCTGGTCGCGGCTATCGCGCACCACCGGGCAGAGGACGAGCGGAATGGGGGCGAGGATGACTAGCCCGCACCCCGCGGAGTCCCGCGCCCGCGACGAGCTCCGCACCGTCCTGATGAACCCGCCAGATGACCCTGGCGTGCTGCGGAGCCGCATGGTGGATGTGTTGAGCGAGTTGTGCCACGCGCCATTCGAGCGGTGGCCGCAGTGCGCCGTCGAGCTCCGACACATCATGCTCGCGCACCCGGAGACGGACAAGACGCAGCGCCCCGCCCGCGAATGGATGTGGAGCCGCTTGTCCACGATCGAGAAGATGCAATACAGGAAGACCAACAAGTTCTAGGAAGGACTGATCACAATGAAACTGCCGAAACTGCCCTATATAACGACCCTCGCGACGATGACGAGCGATAAGCGCGACGAGGACGAGCTGGTTCGGTGGCACGCCGAGCATATCGCCGATGGAATGGCGGTCGGGACCATCGACATGCTGGGTGACGTGTATGCCCGCCTACTGCTGGAGTCGCTGATTTCCACCGGGGTCTACTGGTCGTGGTGGGAGCTGGTGACAATGGAGGACGAGAACACGGTGCGGTTCGAGCTTGTGGACCGGACTGTCGTGGTGACTTTCGAGCGGCTATTTGAGCGGCTCAACGAGATTAGTCTGCCGGGTGAGGGGCGGTTCGTGGACGAGTTTAACCAGCGGTTGACTGACCGGGACTACGAGGGTCTGTATGGGATGTGTTCGGACTCGGCGCAGGCGGATGATGTGCTGCAAATGCTGCTGTTCGGTCGGGAGGTGTTTGCATAATTGTGTGCGTGACCTGCGTGTTTGATGGTCGCGAAAAAATGTCAAAGTTTTTTAAAAAAAGTTGCAAAATAACTTGTACGACATGACTAGATGGTATATACTATAGTTACAGGTTAAGGAAACACCTTAACCACCACCACAGAAAGGACAGCCCACAATGATCACCATGGTTACCAAGACCGGAACCTACCGAGGACACACCCCCTGGACCATCGCCCGCCGACTCCACGGCACCAAAGCACAAATCAAGTGGAGCACCGACCCAAACAACCCAGAACGCGGAACCATCGTTGAGAAGAACGGGGTGAATACCTACACCGTACTCGGAACCATCCTCGACATCACCAACGCCGACGGCACCGATTGGACCATCAACGACCGCATGGCCGAGTTGAAGCTCGACCCAGAAATCGACGATGCGTTCTTCGACACCGCAACCGGCGAAGAAATCATCATCCACTAACCCAAAGCCCCATCCGGGGCGGGCCACCCACAGAAAGGCACCACCATGAAACAAGTCATCGACGGGCTTGTTCAATTCAACCAAGCAATCAAGAAAGCACGGCTCACCGATGGGACCTTCACCCTCCAGGGCTACACCATCACCGACGTGAACCTCGGAGACATCACCATCACCGGCGGCGAGTTTGTCGACTGCACCTTCTACGGAAACGACCTAGCCGACGGCGGGTTCACCCGCACCGCCTTCACCGAATGCCGATTCGAGTTCCTCGGAGCCACCGACGCGGAGATGCGCGAGAACGATTTCAAGGACTGCTACTTCCGGGGGCTCGACGCGCTCCGCGCGGACTTCACCGGAAGTCAGTTTGAGGGCTGCACCCTCCAAACCACCGTGTTCATCAACACGAATCTGGAGAACACCATGTTCTTCGACTGCGAGCTGTACGGCGCGACCATGACCCTCGCGAACCTCAAAAAAGCAGGATTTATCAAGTGCAACTTCCGCAACTCCAGCGCGACGTATGCGAACTTCACGATGACGAACCTCACGGACTCGAACCTGTCCGGACTGTCGTGGTGCGGCTCGGTGCTTTCCAACACGCCCCTGGGCACGGTGTACCTGATGCCGACGGGCCGCGGTCTGGTGGTAGACGCGCTCGGGAAGCACCTCACACTGGACGAGTTCGCGGAACTGACGTTCAAGGAGGAACCGGCGAAAACTGCCGCGGTTGAGGGTATTCACCAGCTCGCCGCAGCACACCACCTGTCGTACGCGGATGATCTCGAAACAACAGTGTCCAAATGGAAGGAGCAGTGATTATGGAAGCCAAGAAGGCCACTCCCGAACAGCCGCCCCATGCCGACATTTGCGCATCACCCAAGTGCCCGAACCACGCCCTACGCGAAGTCGGGTACTGCAAGAAGCACGCCTACCTCCACGGCGCGGTTCACCACAAAGTCTCGCCCGTCATGGCCTGCAACCATATCAACTGGCTACTACAGACCGGCTCGACCCGGACGGGAGTCGCGACCGCATCCGGTCTATCCACCGAGACCGTGGACCGCATCCTCAACGAGAACACCACGGCGATCCAGCAGCGCACACACAACGCGGTCCTGGGAACCCCGCCGAGCCGGTCCATTCAGAAGATCAGCACGTGGCAGCTCGCCCGGCGTATCCGCGCCCTCCGCGCCGCCGGGTGGACGGTCAGCGACATCGCCACCGACAGCGGCCTATCGCTCCCCACGATCCTCCACATCCAGCATGAGAGGTGGCCCACGGTCCAGCGACGCACGGCGATCAGCCTGCGCGACACCTACAGCCGTCTATCGTCCCTCCCGGTGAAGAAACCGCACTACCGCGTCGCGAGACAGGGCTGGGCGCTCCCGATGGAGTGGGACAACATCGACGACCCCAACGAGCACCGCGACCGCCCGCCCCTGGGCGACGACAACCCGGGAAACATCGACAAGACCCGCATCCCGGTGGATGACCAGCTGCTCGCGAAGCTCCGAGAACTCGTCGCACACTACGGCAGCATGGCCGAAGCGGCGCGGCATCTCGGGTGGGACGGGAGCCGGGTCCGTACATACCTTACCGGGCGGGTGAAGTCCATCCAGGAGCGCACGTACATCCGAATCATGAATCACCAACCAGAACAGGAAGACAAGCAATGAGCATCAACCGACACCGAATGGCCACCTACATCACCATCGCTACTACGGCGGCGATTATCGCCGTGAAGGCACAGCCCGGGACCAAGACTCACACAGCATCCGCCGAGCTCGCCACCGCGATGCTCGCGAACGTCATCGCCCGCGCCGTGAAGGCCAGGTGTGGAAAGTGACGTACCTCGACCCTCGCAAACTCCGCGTGCGGTACCGCTCCAGGTTCGCGGTGCACCTCGTGTTCACCATTGCCTTGGCGATCATCGCCGAGACAGTATGCAGCGGTGCCGACCTCCACGATGACCTCAACTTACTAACCATGTTTTCCGCTGGGATGGCTCTCACATCCTGGATAACCCTGAAAGATTTCTCATGAGACCCACAATCCGCCGAGGAGGCTTCGGCCGCTGGACCGTCCACGAACCAGACGGCACCGCCACCAACTTCCGCACCCACGCCCAAGCCATTCACCACGCCGACGAAATCGCCCGCACCATCACCATCACACTCCCGCCGTACCGACCACAGCGCAAGGTCGAAGAGGTCATCGTCACGAGCACCGAATACGGCGGGACCTTCTACGGCCCACGGGAAATAGAACAAATAGACATCACTCCCAGCTCGGTAAAGACCATCGCCCTCGCCCTACTTGCTACTGCTCACCACCAGGAGAGGAACCAGAAATGAATCGTGAAGAAGTGCTTGACATTGTGAAAAGCGCACGAGAGGACAATAAGCTCCCGGACCTGCGCGGCGCTGACCTGCACTACGCTGACCTGCGCGGCGCTGACCTGCGCGGCGCTGACCTGTACGGCGCTGACCTGCACTACGCTAGCCTGCGCGGCGCTAACCTGCGCGGCGCTAGCCTGTACTACGCTGACCTGTACGGCGCTGACCTGCGCGGCGCTGACCTGTACGGCGCTGACCTGAGCGGCGCTAACCTGTACGGCGCTGACCTGTACGGCGCTAACCTGCACTACGCTAGATGGGGCGGACTAGAAATCAACCACCTACCCAGCGGCACCCTCCACCTCACCCCCACCCCCGAAGGCTGGCGAATAACCCTCGGCTGCTGGAACGGCACCCCCGACCAACTACGCGACCTCATCGCAAAGGACCAAGGCTGGCCAGAAGCCGAAGGCGACGAAATCACCCGCCGCCGACCCTACATCGAAGCCGCGCTTACCCTATGCGACCTCCACATGCAAGACCACGAAGACATTATCCCCACACTCGCCGAAAAGTGGACAGACAAGGAGAACAACCAATGACCGACAAACAACCCCGCACGCTTGCGGACATGACATCCGAAGAGCTCGAACAATGCCGGGGTATGTGGTGCGACTTATCCATAGAAGCCTGGATCGTGGTTAGTGCCTATTACTCCGAGCAATACAAGCAGACACTGGTGGTGCTGCTTGACCCCGTAGACGGCGAATTGCTAGAAGGCGTGCCCGCAACAGCAGTAACCCCCCGTTTCGATCTGCCCCGTGCTTGGACCCCGGACGGCACGCCCGTGGTGGCCGACCCGGAGGAATACACCGCCGACGGGCGTAGTCGAGTCTATTTCGAGGGCATTGAGAAAGTCGCCTTCCCGCCCGGCACCCGAGTCCGCCGCTGGGTGAGCGACTGGGAGGAAATCGAGTGACTATCTACACCGAGTATCGAGCCACGACGGCGCTTGGTGTCGACCAGGACGGGAACCTCCAGTGGCAGTCGCCGGAGTACTGGCATTGGTACACAGACGAGCAGGAAGCCCGCGAAATCTACGCCGACATCGTAGGCGGACCGTCCGATCGGCTCACGGCGCTCATGTCCCGCCAAGTGACCCCATGGGAGCCAGTAGATGGCCCCATCGCCCCGGACGGCGACCTCATGCCCGCGTACCGCGCCGAGCTGTGGTTGCCCCGCACCCGGGGTGGTCAACCAGAACGCAGCCGGGTAACCATCCCCAAATCCACATACGAAGCCGCCGAAGCATTCAAGGACCTTGCCCACCACCACGGCGACCGTGGGTGGCGCGTCTACGCCCGACTACAGTCGCCCATCACGATCCTCGAGCAGCGCGGCGCTGCGCAGCTCGTACCCCGCCCAGCCGGGCACATCTACAACCTCGCAAAGGATCAATCATGACCATCACACCCAAACAGGCACGCGCACGCCTGGAACAGAAACCGGACGCTAACCGAATCGAGCGCCGCGCCTACCGCACTATCGCCGGGATGCAGTGGGAGTACGCCCCGCAAGCCCACCTCAACGGAGCCTGGAAACACTACACCGGATGGGGCAACCGTAGGCGACCGGAGCCGCCATTCAACACGCCAGCGCACACATTCGAGGTCGGCTGGTTCAACAGCGAAGAAGAAGCGCGACGGATAGCGCCACCGCCAGATTGGGCAGAATACCGCATCGTCCGCAGACTCGTATCCAAACCGGAGGTAGTCGAATGAGCTTCGCAATTTACGGCACGCTCATCGGCATCGGAGCGGGAATCGCAATCGGAACCGCAGCGACCTGGGACGAGCGCCGATCCCGCATCCTACGCATCACCATCACCGCCGCCATAGCCGGGGCTCTAATACTAGGAAGCTTCGGCGGATGCCTGGCATACACGACAGATACACTGCAATGCCCGCCAGGGCAAACCGAGGTGTACGCCGAAGAGAACCCACACGGCCTAAGCGGCTGCGTCCCCAACGACCTACTGAAAGACCTCAAATGACCGCCAACACCGACTGGCTCAACATCATCGCCCACACCTCCCGCATCCTCCACGACATCGTCGAGGGCCACCCCGTGTCCACAGCCGACCTCCACAAGGCCGCAGCCGTATCCGGCTGGATCGCCGAAACCCCACAAGCAGACCAAAACATCGTCGCCGAGTTGTACACAGACAGCACCCCGGAACGCCTCGCAGACTTGGGGCGCGCCTTCCTCGCCCTCGCCCTCAACCGCATGGAAGAACAGGAAACAGAATGACCATCACGCCAGACCAAGCAAAGACCCTCAGCTGCGACGACTACCCCCGCCCGTGGGAAATCGGCCAAGTGCCCGTCTTCGACCCATGGGATGACTACGAGGATGCCTGGTACGCAGGCCCCGCCATCGTCTACGACGAAGACATCGCACCCCTAGTCGCAGCCGCCCCGGTCATGGCCGAGCAAATCGCCGGAATGCAGTGGGAGTACGGCATCGATCGAGAAAACTTACAGTGCAACCACATCGACCATCCAAACGGATGCCGATTGACGATGTGGTGCCAGAGTCTCGACAGCGCTCGTGACGGAGTCGAGATCGCGCAGCAATCAGACCCTACCGCCCGCATCGTCCGCCGCCTCGTCGGACAACCAGAAGAGACACCACAACCACACCTGCTACAATCACACACAGGTGAGTCCACCAACGCGCTGCAACGCAAGGACCCACCATAAAGGGGCACATCAGAGAGATACCAAGTCCATCACCAAGAACCCCCGCGACAAGGTTCGGCAAAACCTCGCGGGGGTTCACCCATACCCACCCAAAAAAACAACAAACCAAAACAACAAAAAATTAAGATAACATCAAACCATGACAAAACTCGGACACACACAAACCATCCCCACCAACCAACTCCACACCCACCACAAGAACCCACGCCGCGGCGACGTCCAAGCGACCGCCGACTCCCTGCGCGTCAATGGGCAGTTCCGACCCATCGTTGTGAACCGGGGGACGCATACGGGCCGTCCGATGGAGGTGTTGGCTGGGAATCACACGTTAATGGCGGCGCGTGATTTGGCGGAAGAGGGGGTGTCGGACTTCGCGGAGTTGGACTGCTACGTCGTGGACGTGGACGAGGATCAGGCAACGCGGATCGTCCTGGCGGATAACCGCACGGCAGACATTGGCTCGTACGATAACGAGGAGCTGCTGGCCTTGTTGGAAACCCTGGGCGACGAGTTGGACGACGTTGGCTTCGTCCTGGACTACCGTGCTCTCGCGGGCTTCGGCGCGTGGTTGGACGAGAAGTTCGACCACCAGCACCTGAACGACCGGGTGGGCTTCAACCCAACAGCGGAGAACATGACCCGGTTGCTGTACGAGACCGCGCGGAACATGGGGCTCCCCGCCATAGCGGTGTCGTGGTCGGAGACTCCGAAGACGTGAGCGACGTACCGACCGAAGGGAACGCTGTGATGGACTACGACTACATGACCGCAATGCTCGACTGGCTCGACCAGCATCCCGAAGCGAATGTGGAGCGCCTACCCGTGTCGGAAGTGTTCGGCCCGACAATTCAAGGCGAGGGACCGCACGCCGGGCGGACGTGCCACTTCATCCGCCTGGGCGGCTGCAACCTATCCTGCTCGTGGTGCGACACCCCGTATTCGACGGGGCAGCACGGCATCCCGCTTTCAACCGTTCCCCGGGTGATGGTGGACGATGTGGTTGCGCAGATCCCCCACGGAGCGATGGTGGTGCTCACCGGTGGGGAGCCGCTGATGCACGCACGCCGCGCCGGGTTTAGGGCGCTGCTCGTCCGGTTGAAGAATCACGGGTGCGAGGTGCATGTGGAGACGAACGGCACGATTGTTCCCCATGAGCTCGCCCCATTGTTTGACCACATCACCGTGTCCCCGAAGCTCGGCGCTCCGATGCGGAACCAGCACCATAACCCCACCCTCGGGCAGTGGGATACGTGGGAGACCCCGTTCTGCTTCAAGTGGGTTATCGACGTGGGCCGGGACGAGGACGTTCCCGAAGCTGTTACGCGGGCGGTTGATCTGTCGTTAGAGCACGGCTGCGACCGTGGGGATGTGTGGGTCATGCCGGAGGGCGCGACCCCGGAGCTGCTGGCCCGCCGGTTCACCGCGATATGCGACGCAGCAGCCGAGCAGGGAATCAACGTTTCGCACCGACTCCACGCCCTCGCGTGGGGCGACAGCAAAGGACACTAGATTATGCACAGTTACACCGAGGATCAGATCATGGCGGCAGAGTCCGCGATCAGTGGGCTGCTCGCAGCCTTCAACATTGACGAGGGCGACCACACCGACAACACACCGCACCGCGTGGCGAAAGCATGGGCGGATGTGCTCGGCGGGTACACGGAGAACCCGGCGGATCACCTCGCCACGACATTCACCGCCCCCCAGAACCCGGGGCTGGTGGTGGTTCGGAACATCCGCATGCAATCAACCTGTGCCCACCACCTGTTGCCCATCACCGGCACGGCGACGGTCGCGTACCGGCCCCGCCCCGGCGAGCGGGTCGTCGGCCTGTCGAAGATCAACCGACTGGTGGACGGGTACGCGCGTCGGCTCCAAGTCCAAGAGAACATCACCGCGCAAGTCGTGGACGCTATCGCCGATCGGCTGAACCCGCTGTGGGTCGCGTGCGCAATCACCGCCGATTATGGGTGTATGACCCTCCGCGGAGTCCGCGACGAGTGCTCCGACACCATGACGTTCAACGAGTGGGGAGTGCGGGACAGCGCGGATGTGGATGCGTTCTGGGCGGCGCACGTGGGCGGTGGTCGCCGTGGCTAAGAAACGCCCCGGCCCGCGCGTCGGCATGACCGAGGAAGAACGGCTGCAGGAAATCGAAGAGATGCTCCGCCTACGCCGAATGGGCGCGTCCTATGAGGCGATCGGTCGTGAGTTCGGCCTGACCGCTCGGACTGTGTGGGGCAAGATTGACACCTACCTTAAAGAGACACCGAAGCACGAGGCGGCGCAGCTGCGTGTCATCGAGGGCCGGAAGCTAGACCACTACGAGTTGAAACTCCAGGCCGACATCAACAAGGGCGATGTGCCCGCGATTAATACCGCTATCCGCATCTCGGAGCGTCGGTGTCGCATGATGGGGCTGGACATGCCGCAGCAGCATGAAATCACGGTCAGCAAGGAGGAAGAGGCGTTGGCTGATCAGTTGGTCGAGGAGTTCCTGGAGGACTTCCGCCGGGCCGCGCGGGAGGATGAGGAACACGACACGGAGTCGGAGTCGGAGGTGTAACGGTGGTTCGAGAGCCAACCCGGTCGGAGATTCTCGGAGCATTCGACCGGCTAAGTGGAGAAGCGCGGATCATGGCGATGCGCCGCGCCGTCACCGCCCTGCGGAACAAGAACAACCGCATGAGGTTCCGCACGCCCGGCGAGTTGGCTATGAGCGTGGACCGGAAGATGCGACAGACCCCGGCCCTGGAGCTGATCGACAAGGAAATCGCTAAAGCCCTCCGCGATGGTGGTCGGCTGATCATCACCATGCCGCCGCAGGAAGGCAAATCAACCCGCGTGGCAATCTGGACACCCATCTGGGCGCTGATGCGGAACCCCGATTCCCGTATCGTCGTGGCATCGTATGCGGCTTCGCTGGCTCGTCGTAACGCCATGGCTTCGCGTGAGATCATCGCCCAGTACGGTTCGGGGGCTATTGATCCACTGTCGGGCGCGGCGATGCCTGACCGCCTTGGCCTGGCGCTGAACCCGAACCACCGGCAGGCGACATCGTGGTCGGTCCTCGGGGCGCAGGGCGGCGTGTACGCATCCGGCGTGTCCGGTTCCCTGACGGGTAGGGCGGCTGATGTGTTGCTGATTGACGACCCGTTCAAGAACCAGCAACAGGCCGACTCCGCCCGCGAGCGGGAGAAAGTCTGGGAGTGGTGGACTTCGGTGGCGCAGACTCGTCTCGCCCCCGGCGCTGCTGTGATCCTGATCATGTGCATGACGGGGGACACTCCCGTCCTCATGGCGGACGGGAGCGAGCGACCACTGCGGGATATTCGACCGGGTGATGAGGTGGCGACGTATGAGGGGGGACGGTTGACTACCTCCACGGTGAAAAACTGGCGAAACAATGGCCCTGATTCCATCTACCGGATTAGAATGAAATCGGGTGTAGAAGTCCGCGCAAACGCACGGCACCCCTTCCTGACCGTGAAGGACGGCAACGAAACATGGACGAGACTAAGAGACCTGAAGCCGGGCGACATCATCCGGAGGGCTACTGGGGAAAGTGGCGAGGAGTCACCTGCTCCGCAGAAGGGTGTGACAAGCCCGCGAAATGCAAGGGCATGTGCATGTCCCACTACAACCGGAAACGGTGGGCAGACGGACACCGGCCCCCGTCTGCCAACCCGGAATCCCGTAGAGCCGCCCGAGTCAAGCACCGATACGGAATCACTGCCGACGAGTACAACGCACTCCTGCAACAGCAAGGGGGACGGTGCGCGGTCTGCGGCGAGTACCCTACGCCCGGGAACACTCGCGCCCACTGGGACGGGAAGCTGTGCATCGACCACGACCACGAGACCGGTCGAGTCCGTGGCCTGCTCTGCAACGACTGCAACCTCGCCGTCGGGTACGGGAAGTCACCAGACGTCCTCCGACGGTCCGCTGACTACCTACAACGTCACTCCTGACGAGGTGGAGTCCATCACCCCCTGCGGGGTGGAGGACGTGTTCGATGTGCAGATCGACCGGACGGAGAACTTCATCGCCAACGGGCTCGTGAGCCATAACACCCGCTGGCATGAGGACGACCTCGCCGGGCGGTTGATCCAACATGATTTAAGACAGACTCCGGAGAACCGTCTATGGCGGGTGGTGAACATTCCCGCGGTGGCGGAGGAAGGTGTGCCCGATGCGCTCGGTAGACAACCGGGCGAAGCGTTGGTGTCGGCGCGTGGTCGTTCCCGCAGGGACTTCGAGACGATCCGGCGGAGCGTCGGCGAGCGCGTGTGGACAGCCCTATATCAGGGCGTGCCGACCCCCACCACCGGAGGTTTGTTCGCGGCCGAGGATCTGAACAAGCACCGCTGCCAGTCGTCGGACATCATCGGGCGTGTGGTGTCGGTAGACCCCTCGGACTCCGGCACGGGCGACGAAGCGGGCATCCTAATCATGGGCTGGGACGACTACGGCAACGTAATCGTGGAGGAAGACCACTCGGCCCCGATGACCTCGGCGACGTGGTCGAAGGAAGCGGTGTCGCTCGCGATCAGCACCGGGGCGGGCGACATCGTGTACGAGGCGTTCACGGCGGAGGCGACTTACCGGGCGGTGCTGGAGAACGCGTGGCATGATATTCACCGGCAGGCGGAACTGCTCCGCCAGACCGGCGGGGATACCGTCGCGGCTGCTCAACTATGGCATGACGAGGGGCGTGGCGGCGATGGGCTCGGCGCGATGCAGGAAACATTGGGCATTCTCGATTTGGTGCCTGTGGAGGATAGGATGCCGTTCCGGCTGGTTCCGTGGCGAGCCAGGGGCGATAAGACCGCCCGCGCGGCTGGTGCCCGGCAGGCATCGCAAACCGGCAGGCTGCGGATGCTCGGCGAGCACCGCGTGCTGGAGAACCAAATGAGAACATGGCAACAAGGCCAGGCATCACCCGACCGGGTAGATGCGATGGTCAATGGGTACGAACACATCCAGAAAACAATCGGTGTCACCACGAGCATTGCCTTCCCCGGCGAGTGGTAGGTAGGGAGAGATCATGGCGCATTACACGATCGGCTTGTGGGAGCAGATGCGGTTCACGGATCTGTCCCCCACGGCGAAGCGTATCGTCGCCGCCGCGTGGATGAACCGTGGCAAACCACTGACCGAGGATGCTCGGCTCACCTCCGCCGACCGGGGGCGGATCGGCAAGATCATGGACGAGGAAGGCTTCGAGGTGCTGCAGGACATCCTCGCCACCACCGACGAGCTCCGTGCGGAGAATAGGCGACTCCGCCGCCGCCTAGCCGACGTTCAACGCGGACTGGTGGGCTGACCGGTGCTGATAGTCTAAGCGTGAGCTACATTCACCCATCATCAGAGGAAGTGACCCCCTATGGCCCACGTCATCATCATCGTGTGCGCCGCACTGCTCGGCGCTCGCATCACCCGGCTAATCACGGCTGACCAGATATTCCAGCCATTCCGAGACTTCGTCCTCCGCCGGTGGGGAGTCGAGTCCCAAGTGACGTACTTCGTCCACTGCCCCTGGTGCGTCGGCGTGTGGGTCGCGATCATCCTCGCCGTCGTCGCGTGGCTCACCGTCCCCGGCGACTGGCCCGTCACCGCGTGGTGGGGCATCCCCGGCATGGCCGCAGGTATGTCGTGGCTCAACGGGTTCACCGCCTACACCGCTAAGGGGGAGTAAGCCGTGGGCATCCTGAACAGTCTCACCGCATCGGTGAAGAAAATGGAAGTCGGAGTGCCGCAAAGCAACAGCAGCGGGTTTCAGGACGATAAGAAAAAGACCGCGTGGCAGGCCGAAGCCTGGGAGATGTATAACACCGTCGGCGAGCTATCGGCGGTGTGTCAGTGGATCGGATCATCCGCCGCCCGGGTGGGCTTGTACGCCGCGGATGTGGACCCCGACACTGGGCGTACCAACTCCCCGTCGGATAACCGCCTGGCTCGGCAGATCGTCCGCGATATCGGCGGCGGTGCGGAGGGAACAGCGGAGCTGCTGCGCCACGCAGCGACGTTGCTCACCGTCGTTGGCGAGTTCTACATCGCGATCATCACCGACGACAACACGGGCGAGGAACAGTGGTTGGTGATCCCCACGAATCACGTGTCGAAAACGATCCGTGGCGAGTGGGAGATCAAGCTGGGCGAGAAGAAGCACATCATCAACGACGACACCGAGTCGTTGTTCAAAGTGTGGATCAAGTCCCCGAACGAGCCGACGGAATCGCGGTCGTCGGTGCGGGCGGCTCTTCCGGTGCTTCGTGAGATCAGGGCGATGGATCGGATCATCGCGGCTGCTGCTCGGTCGCGCGTGTCGGGTAACGGCATTCTGATTGTCCCCGCCGAAGCGGAGCTCCCCCGCCGCCGACCGCCCCGCGCCGCCGACGCGCCGGGGCTTCCCCCACGCCCGGCCATGCCGACCCAAGAGGACGACGCGACCTCGTTCTCGAAGAGTCTTTACACAACAATGAAGTCGGCGCAGGACGACCCGGACTCGCCCGCCGCTGTGACCCCTATCGTGGTGAAGGTTCCGTCGGAGCACGCGGCGCAGTTCCGTCACTTGACGTTGGACACCGGTATCGAAGCGAAGGCGGTGGACACGCGGGAGCGGGCGATCCGCCGCCTAGCGTTGTCGTTGGATGTGCCCCCGGAGGTGCTGCTCGGCATGGGCGACTCGACGCACTGGAACGCTGGCCTGGTGGACGAGTCGGCGCTGCGGCAGCACATTAGCCCGCTTGTGGAGGTCATTTGCGACAGTCTCACCGAGTCGGTGCTGCGCCCGTTCATGCCGGAGGGCGAAGCGGGGAGTGTCGCGGTCGCGGCGGATATGTCCGCGTTGGCGCAGAAGCAGGATAAATCGCAGGCCGCATTGGATGCGTTCGACCGTGGCGTGTTGTCCGCTGCCGCGCTCCGCCGGGAACTCGGGTTCAGCGAGGACGACGCGGACGACAAGGACTCGGATGTGGCTCGCCGCGCCCTGGCGGAACGGTTGGTGACGAAGGCACCGTCGTTGTTCCCCTACCTCGCGGAGGTGCTGGGTTTCACCCTCCCGCAGAACGTGTTGGACCGTCCGATTAGCTCGAATGTTGGTGCCCCGCTGCGGGCCGTTACGGCGGGGGGTGATCATGGTGGCGCGTAGTCGTTTCAGCGCGGAGCCGAACCGGGGGACTGACGAGCTCGTCGGTATCGTCACCGCTGCTGTGAAGGAGTGGATCGCCACGGTCCGGGAGGATGTGGATATGATCACCGCAGCCGGTGAGGAATGGGCTGGGGAGGTGACGGTGAACGTTATGCCCGCGCTGGGTGCGGAGTTCATCGCCACGGCGGCGGCGGACGCGCCGAACACGGGGTTCGTGTCCCCGGACGTGGCTATCCCCTGGCCGTCGGGTGTGTCCGGCCCGGCGACGGTCGCTGACCTTCTCGCGGAGTTCCCCGCGACGTTCGCGGGTGTGGACCCGTCGCAGATCAGTTTCATCATCGCATCCCCGTCGTGGCGGCACCTGTTCGCGGACTACATGCGCACGACCGAGAACCTCGTGGTGGGAATGCAGGACACGGTGTTCCAGACGATGCAGGGTATCTTGTCGAAGGCTGGGACGGGCGGGAGTTTCGAGCAGCGGGAGCTGGTTAGGCAGTTCCTATCGTGGGATGCCGAAGGGGGCTATGAGGGGTGGATGCGCCGGGCGGAGCGGATCGCCCGGACGGAGCTTCATCAGGCCCGCACGGCGGCGGTTCACGCTTCCGCGACGATGACCGCCGATGCTGGTGTCCCGATGGTGAAAGTGTGGTCGGCGGCTCATGACGAGCGGACGCGGGTCGCGCACGCCGAAGCGGACGGGCAGACCCGCCCGGTGGACGAGCCGTTCGAGGTGGGTGGGGAGCTGCTGCGCTACCCCGGCGACCGGGCTAACGGCTCGGCGAAGAACACGATCCAGTGCCGCTGCACCGCGACCTACGTCGAGGATGAAATCGGCGCGGACATACCGTGGGCGACGCGGATCAATAGTATGAGAGACGTAGAGCGACAGATCAGGGAGTTAGATATGGATGCGTTGGCAGCTAGTGGCGCGAAGGGCCTGGAGTGGAAGGGCCGTCTCGCCCCGGTGGGTGAGCCGACCGGTGATGGTCGTATTTTCACGACCGATGGTGAGTTCCGGTTCCGGAAGTTTCCCCTTCCACTGCTGTGGCAGGAAACGACGAGCGAGGGCCACGACTCGTCCCGTATCGTCGGAACCATCGACCGGGGCGAGGTCACCCCGGACGGGTTCACGGCGGAAGGCACAATCTTCTCGGATGAGGATAAGGTCATCGCCCTGCTGGAGAAGGGCGTGATCCGCCCGTCGGTTGATTTGTGCGACATGCTTGCCGACACGTTTGAGGTGGAGGATGGTCCTCGGCTGGAGGTGCATTCGGCGACGATCATGGCGGCGACGTTGGTGGCGAAGCCCGCGTTCGAAAACGTGGGTATTCAACTCACCGGCGACGAGTCGGAGGTGGATACCGACGGCCTGGTCGCGTCGGCTGGTGCGGTGTTGGACCTGCCGAAATATGATTCGGCGGCGTTCGCTGACCCTGGCCTGGACGGGCCGACTCCGATTACCGTCACCCCGGAAGGGCGTGTGTTCGGGCACCTCGCGCTGTGGGATACGTGTCACGTCGGTCAGCCCGGTAAGTGCGTGACCCCGCCCCGTTCGGCGGCTGGGTACGCGCATTTCCACCAGTCCACGGTGCTCACCGATGATGGTCCGGTGGCGGTGGGCCGTCTGACTGTGGGTGGTGGTCATGCTGGTGTGCGCGCTGGTGTGCGTGCCGCTGCGGAGCATTACGACACGACCGGGTCGTGTTGGGCGTTCGTCCGCGCCGGTGAGGATAAGCACGGCATCTGGGTCGCTGGTGAGGTGAATCAGGACGCGCCCGCCGCGAAGCTCCGCGAAGCCGCGACCGCACCCCTATCTGGTGACTGGCGGCGCGTCGGCAACAGCTTGGAGCTCGTCGCTGCCTTGTCCGTGTCCACCCCGGGCTTCCCCGTGCGGCGGGAGTACGTCGCGGATGGTCAAGCCCTGGCGTTGTGCGCGTCCGGGTGGGCTGCTCCCGCTGTCGAGGAATTGTCCCCGGTGGATGCCGCCCGCGTGGCTGCTATGGATGCGGTGCGTGAGGTGTTCGCCGCCCTCCGCGCCGAAGGGAACTCCCCCGGTGAGCTTGCGCACGCGCCGGGGCTCCGCGAACGGTTCAAGGCCGCGCAGGGCGTCATCGGCTTCGACGTGGAGCCGGACGTGCCCGCCCGCTATCAGGCGGTGCGGGACATCATGGAAAGCAAGGAGGACTAACAATGGCTTGTGGAGCATGTGGCAGCGGAGGAAGCTTCACCCCGGCGACGTACACCGTCCGCTCAACCGACGCGGATGGTCAGGTGCAGGAGCAAACATTCCTGTCTAAGACGCAGGCGGTGATGTTCGCGTCGCGGAACGGCGGTGGGGAGATCATCACGAATAGGGGCGAAGCCCGTAGCTAGACTGTGGGAGGTGAGGGGCATGTCGCCCTGTACACTCCCGACGTAGAGGGACGAGAGACCGACAAGGAGACCAGATGAACACGCTGGATGACATTCTCAAGGCCGTGGCGAACATGCCTACCGACCCGGCGGAGATTGACAAGATCATCACCGCCGCTAAGGCGGTCTACGATAAGCTGACCGCCGACGCGGGCGATAACCCTACCGAGGAGCAGGTCGCCGCGTTGGAGAAGCTCGCGGAAGCCGTGACGCAGGCGCGTGCTGCTAAGGCCGAGGCCGCTAAGGCGGATGCCCAGGCCGCTATCCGAGGTCGCCGGGACCGCGCCGCCGCCGCTGCTGCCGCGTTCGCGGATGATAGCGACGAGGGTGGTTCCGACGATTCCGAAGAGTCCGAAGGGGCCGACGGCGAGCAGGACAGCACCGATGATTCCGACGACTCCGACGAGTCCGAGGATGACGACGCGGGCGAGTCCACCAACGAGGATGATTCCGACGACACCGATACTGACGAGAAGGAGTTCGCTGTGAAGCGACGCTACGGCGGAGCCACCGCCGGTTACCGGGGCGAAGCAAAGTCCACCACCCCGTTCACCCTCGACCCCGCCGCGCCGAACTTCAAGTCCGGCGAAGCAACCTTCCTCGACTTCGCGGAAGCGTTCAACGGCATTTCGTCCGGTCGCGCCCTGCGCGCCACGACCGTCGGCCAGCAGACCCAATCTCACTTCGGACACATCCGCCGCGACCTCCCGACCGAACTCGTCGCATCCGACGAGGCGAGCCTGGTCGCCGCGATTGACCACGCCACCGACGAGTCCCGCCTTGACGGCGGTTCCCTCGTCGCGGCTGCTGGATGGTGCGCCCCATCCGAGACCATTTATGATTTCCTGCCCACCCCGGCTGCGGCGAACCTGTTCTCCCTCCCGGAGATCAGCCTGTCCCGCGGTGGTTTGCGCTACCCGGTGGAGCCGGACTTCTCGACGCTGTACGCCACCAACCGCGGCACCATGACCGAAGCGCAGGCGATCAGCGGCCAGACCAAGGACTGCATCGAGATTCCCTGCGCCGAGATGCAGGAAGTCCGCATGGATGTCCTGTGGACGTGTGTCACGTCGAATCTGCTGGCTAACACCGGCTGGCCGGAGCTGACCGCGAAGTTCCTGGAGAACGCCACGAAGGGTCACCTCCACCGCCTATCCGCCGCCCGTCTGGCGAAGGTCATCGCCCTGTCAAAGAAGGTCGCCGTGGGTGTGCCTGCCCTGGGCACCGCGGGCACGGTGCTGAACAGCATCGAGCTCCACGCGGAGACGCTGCGCCAGAAGTTCCGCCTGGGCACCTCCACCCTGGAGGGTGTCGCCCCCGCATGGCTGCGATCCATCCTCCGCGCCGATTTGGCGTACCGCGATGATGTCCTCCCGGAGCGTGTGACTGACCAGATCCTCGACCAGCACTTCGCGGACCGTGGCGTGCGCTTCCAGTGGGTCGATGATTACCAGCCGCTCAACGGCGACCCGGCATCCGCTGGCTACCCCGCCGAGGTGAAGGTGCTGCTGTACCCCGCTGGCACGTTCTTCTCCGCCGTCCAGAACGTCGTGAACCTCGGCGCTATCTACGACAGCACTGGCCTGTCCAAGAACCAGCGCACCGAAATGTTCCTGGAGGATGGTTTCGCCGTGGGCCAGCGTGGCTACGAGTCCCGCGAGCTGACCATCCCCGTCGCGATCAACGGCCAGGTTGGCCTGCGTCACGCGACAAACCCCGCCGTCCCCGCAGAGTAACCTAACCGGATCGTAGAAAGGAGGTGTCGGCATGGCAACAGTTGTGAAGCCGATGCAGTTCGTCGGACGCGCCCCGCTGCCGACCCCGTCGCGATCTGGCCTGTACGCGGTAGCTCAATTCGTGGACGTGGAGCGCCCCGTCATTCACGGGGTGGAGGTCAGCGTCCCATCCATCGGCGGTCATGGTCTATGGCCGGAGCCGTGCAACCCCGGCCAGGGGCCGAAGCACGGCGGTAATTCCGCAACGTTGATGCAGTTCCCCGGTAACGCTGTGTGGGCTGCGGAAGAGTGCGCCGCCGTGGGTCTTTCCGAAGCGGAGTTGTCCGCCCGGGCGGTGGAGAAACTTAAGGCGGTTGAACCGATTGATGTGGAGCGGCATTTCGCCGCGCTGCTGAAAAAGGAGCCGAACACCGCGTCGAGTATCCCGCAGGCCGAAGCGACGATGCTGGCCGAGGGATTGACCCCGACGGTGCATGTCCGCCCGTCGGACCTTCCCCGTCTGATTGAGTCCCGGCAGGTCATCTCGACTGCTGGTGTGCTCCGCACGATCATGGGGAGCCCCGTGGCGGCGGGCGCGGGGTATGAGACTGACCTGGACGGCACCTACGTCACCGGATCTGTGACGGTGTACCGGAACCAGATCGAAACTCATAACAGTTTCACCCCGGCGACGAACCTCCGGTTCACCGTGGCGGAGCGTGCCTTCGCCGTGGTGTGGCTGGGTACTTCTATCAAAATCAACGAAGGGAGCTAGCGGTGGCTGGCGTAATTTTCGAGACTGACGGTGATGTGGTGACGGTGTCGCCCATCATGGGTCGGCAGCAGGATTTCCAAGATGTAGCGGCGAAGCTCGTCGCCGCTGGCGAGGTTCAGACGGTCACCGCATCGCGTGGCGTGGCGCTCCGCGTCACCCGCGATACCGCTGTGGCGGCTGGTGTCCTCGAAGAGGATAAACCGGCGGCTCGGTCCGCCAAGAAAACGACTACTAAGAAGGACGGCTAAACAATGGCTGCAATCAACCAAGCACTCCCGGTTATTAAGGGCTTCCGGATGCGCGCGACCCGCGTGGGCCGCTGCGGACTCCCCCTAAAGGGCCCGAAGAACCAGATCGTCACCGACGGCTTCATCGAGTTCGGCATGGAGCGCGAAACCTCCGATGGTGACGACATCGAGCAGAAGAACGCGTCCGGTGTCGTGTGCGCGACCGACCGCACCGAAGACCAGTTCAAGCGCTACAACCTCACCCTCCAGTTGTGCGGCATTCAGCCGGACTTGCTGACGATGTTCACCGACCAGGCGGCGGTTCTCGACGCTGACGGCGACACCGCGGGTTTCCTACAGCAGACCGGTGGCAACACTTCCGGTTCCGTGGCGCTGGAGCTGTGGGCCGGTACTGGCGGCGGTGATGACTGCGAGGTGCCGGAAAACGACGACATTTTCAAGTCTGTTGAGGGTGGTAAGACTGGCGGTCAGTGGTGGTACATCCTGCTCCCCTGGGTGCGTGGTGCTACCCTGGGCGACCTGACCATCAACGGCACCGACGCGGCGGAGGTTACCGTGTCGGCGTACACCGGCAGCGGTGCTCATTGGGGCCAGGGTCCCTATAACGTCGTGCCGGGTGCGGATGGTAGCGCGGGTCGCCTGCTCGCCCCGGTGCCTGCTCGCACCCACCTGTTGATGCAGCGCACCACCATCGCACCCCCGGAGGTGACGAAGGGCGCGGTGGAGCTTACCGTGCCGTCCCCGTATTTCTCCGCTGCCTAATCATCCGGTATAGTGGTGGGTGGTGGCCCTACCGATTAGGGTCGCTGCCTCCGCTTCCAGATGTTGCGGTGGTGACAAGAAACCATTTTTTCTTGCGCGTACCCATGATTCCCCCGCTGTCCACTCACGGCGGGGGATTCGTGGTTGTATGCTGGTGGTGCGATGCTGCTTCACCGTCGGGTGTTTTCAACCGCTGTGGTGCTCGGCGGGGAGTTTGCCGCCCGGCTGGTGGGCAGTATCGCGCCGAGAATGAGGGATTGTCCGAATGAGCCCCGTTCCTGGTTGATGATGGTGTGGAGACCGTCGCCCCTTGTGGCCTTGTGATCTCGTTGTCTTGTGGTGAGCAGCGATTGATCCGGCGTATGGGTGCGGAGGACCATCATTACCCGGGGGCGGGGTTTATTCGTTTCCCGACCCGGGGAGGGGTGTCGTGGTTGGTAGCATTACCGGTATGAGTGACCTTTGCGAGTGGCCGGTAGACATGTCGTGCTTCCCCCCTATCCCGGAGGGTAAAGAGGATGTGGCCCGCCTGGCTGTGGATACGGCTACGGAGATTCTGTGGGCGCTGACGGGTCGGCAGTTCGGGGTGTGCCCGGCGGTGTATCACCCGGGGGTTGAGCAGTGTTTGCGGTGCGAGCCGACGCTGTGGCGGGGCGAGTGGTTCAACGTGGATGTGTCCACAGCGGAGTGTATGCGGATCGTGCTGCCCGGCCCGGTGTTCGAGGTGACTCGGGTGGAGCTTTCGGACGGGTCCGATGGTGAGTTCGCGGTGTCGGGGGATGCGGTGGTGGTGCGTGGGGCTCGCCCGACGGCGATTCACTACCAGCGGGGTATTCCCGCGCCCCCCTCGGCGGGGTTCATGGTTGGCAGGCTCGCGGCGGAGCGGTATCTACAATGTGTCGATTCCGGGCGGTGCCGACTCCCCAAATACGCCACGCAGGTGACCCGGCAGGGAGTGTCGGTGCACATGGCCGACCCGGCGGAGGTTATTGGGGAGGGGCTCACCGGCCTGCCGGAGGTTGATTCGTGGATACGGTCGGTGAACCCTAACGCACTAGCGGAGGACTCGGAGGTGCTCGGATAATGGCGAGGACCGATCAGGTGTCCGCCGCGCTGGTGCGGTGGATGGATAAAGCGTTCAACGATTCCGAGGCCCCACCGGTCGGTGGCGTGTCCGGGGGGACGGAGCTCCGCCCCGGCGTGAGTCTCCCCGCGTTGGACAATTTCGACACGTGCGTTCTCGCGTGGGTCATGTCCGGCATTAGGTTCCGGACGGAGACGTTCCCGTCGCCCGCGGAGATTCCGCAGTGCGGTGGGCGGCTCGCCGTCGAGTTCACCGTCGGCATCGCCCGATGTTCCGAAGCGTTGGGTGATGGTGGTGTCCTCCCGTCGATTGAGACGATGGAGCGGGAGTTCGCGATCCAAGAGGACGACAAGGACCGGTTGTGGGCGGCGACGTGCCGGGCGGCGAAGGAGCTGGAAATGGAGCATCACGTCCGCTCGTCGGCGTTGTACCCGGTTGAGGTGTACGGCCCGGAGGGTGGCACCGTGGCCGTGTACCGGTCCATAATTTTCGAGTTGATGTAGGAGATCAATCATGAGCAACAGTTTCAACATTCGTATCCGCTGGGTCCGCAACGTCATGGGCTGGCAGCGTGGAGACGAGACGACCGTTACCCGCACGGCCTATATTGACAACCTAATCGCTAATGGCATGGTGGTTGTGGTGGAGGATTTCGCTCCGCAGCCCCCGGCGGAGAACGCGACCCGGGCGGCGTGGGCGGAGTTCCTGACGAAGATGGGGATTGACTTCCACGAGCAGACCCCGCGCCGTGATTTAATCCGCATGTGGGATGACCGCACCGCCCCGGCTGCGGTGGACGATGGGAACCCGTCCGATGCCGAGTAGCGGTATCGTTTTCACCCCGAACCGGGCCGGCATAGCGGAGGTCACGGCGGGCGCGGCTGGGCCGGTGTTCAAGCTGGTGCGTAAAGCCCAGGCGGAAACACAACTCGTCGCGAACCGGATTACCCCCACGGATACTGGTCGTCTCCGCGGCGCGAATGAGACCACGCCGATTGTGGTGCAGGGAACGAAGGTCGTCGCCGGGGTGGAGAACAAGACGTCGTACGCAATGTTCGTTCATGAGGGCACGCGGGCGCATGTGATTGAGCCGAGGAATAAACGCGTCCTCGCGTGGGTACCGCGTGGCGGGACGGTGCGGTTCGCGAAGCGGGTGCATCACCCGGGGACGAAGGCGCAGCCGTGGCTCGCGAAATCGGCGGAGCTCGCAGCGAGCCGGAACGGGTTCACCTTCCGGAAATCGTGATAAGTTGGTGTGGAAACACACCACACATATCCCCTAATGGAGGAATCATGGCAAACGATAAGGCAGCGGCGTTCAAGGCCGATGTGGAGTCCGCGGAGGATCGTCGGGAGCAGCTTCGACGCGAGCTCGCGGAGCTCGACGGTGATGCGGATGCCCCGGTTGCGGAACATGGAGATTTGAGCGTCGATTCGTTTGACGGCATCGACCCGGAGACGGTCGAGGTGGAGTCGAAGATGCTGGGCCGGACGCTGCTGGTGACCCGCCCCACCTCGGCCGAGATGACGCTGTTCGCATCGGATGTGTCTTCGCGCCTGATCAATGATGTGCAGCGCACCGCGATCATGTCGGACTTCTGCCAGACTCATATCGACCCGGAGGATTTCCTAGCGTGGCGTGACGAGGTGCTACGCCGCGGTTCGTCCCTGTTTTTTTATGAGTCCATCGCGGCGATGGTGGACATGCTCGAAGAGCTCGTCGTGGATAACGACTCGGAGCAGGAGTGGGAGTCGTTCGCGAACCGGCAGGAACGCCGGAAGGCGGAGCGGGAGAAGGCGGCTCGTCAGAAGGCCCGCGAAGCGAAGTTGCGTAAGCGTTAGGCCGTGGCGCTGATCGTTCGCGCGTACAGCCGGGACTGGGAGTTTTCGTCTCCCGGCCCGGCTGTCGCTCTACGTATCCACGAGCTGGCGGGCATGAGCCCGAATGACCAGTACCTAGAAATAGTGGACATCGTCGTGGAGCACCTATCAGACGACGATGCGGTTTGGTTCGACGCGCGGGGTAAATACGAACTGCCGGAGGATGCCCCGGCGGAGCTGCTGATCGAATGGCTGGAAGCGGCGACGGGTAAGCCGTTCTCGGCGGTGGCTGCGTTGTCGTCGGCGTTGGTGGAGAGCTGGGCGCAGGTTCGGGGCCGGCTAATCACGTCGGGCATCCCGGAGCCGATGGTGCAGATCCGGCAACTCGGGTCGATGCTCGACGCGGTAGAGTTCATGATCCTAGAGTCCCACAAGGACGACAAAGAGAGAGCGCGGTATCGGCAGAAGGTTTACAAGCCGCGTGTCAAGACCGGGGCAATTGAGAAGCCCGCGGGGTTCGACCCGTCGGACATGGCGGCGCAGGCGGCGATGCTGGAAGCGCTGGACGCTTAGCACGGTAGAGTATGGGGCGTAGGATCGGGAGGTTCATGGTATGGCGACTGTCGGCACGGCGCGGGTGACGATTGAGGCTGATTTCAGCAGGTTCGAGCAGGACGTTCAGACGTTCTTCAACCGCAGCGGCAAAGCGGCGGGGGATGCCCTCAACCGGGGCGTGAAATCGGGTGCCGATGCGGCGCAGAAGTCCGTGAAGGACGTGGGCACGGAGTTCCAGAATGTTGCTGCGTCCGCGTCCTCGGCGGGGCGTGATGCGTCGTCGTCGTGGGCGGCGGAGATGGGGAAGGTTGGCACGTCGGCGCAGAAGTCCGCGGCGGTGGCTTCCTCGGCGCTGACTGATCTGTCGGGTAAGGGCGCGTCGGCGGCGAGCCGGGTGTCGTCGTCCTGGGCATCGAACATTAGTGGTGTTGCGTCCTCGACATCCTCGGCTGCGTCGGCTGCGTCGTCCTCGTTGGATGGTGTGGGACGGGCCGCGTCGGGTGCCGCTTCTGGTATCCGCGTGTCCTTCGCGAACGGCTTCGGCGGTGTCGCGTCGGCTGCGTCCGGGATGGTGAGTCGCGTGTCCGCGACGATGGGTAGCGTGGCTTCCTCGGCCCGTGGCGCGGCGGAGTCGATTAAAACGTCCATCACCAACGCACTGAAGGAGTCGGAGCAGACCGCTGATCGCGTTCCGAGCGCTATCGGCAGGATCGGCGTGGCCGTGGGCGCTATCGCCGGGCCTATGGCGATCCTAAAGGGCGGGTTCGACCGCCTGATGAACATCCAGCGTGCCGAGGTGATGTTCAAATCCGTGGGCCTGTCGGCGGAGCAGACGAAGAATCAAATGGCGAAGCTGACCGAGCAGGTGACGGGAACGTCGGTGTCCTTGGCGGATGCGGCGAAGTACTCCGCTATGTTCGCGCAGTCTGGTGTGGAGCTCGGCAAGCCGATGGACTCCGCGATCCAAGCGTTCACGGCCCTATCGTCCATCGCGGAGGGCTCGGGCGTGGACGTGGGGCGTGTGATGCAGCAGATCAGCGCCCAGGGCAAGGTCACGGGCGAGGACATGGCGCAAATGGCCGACGCTGGTGTCAATGCGACGAAGTACCTCGCGGACAGCATGGGCATGTCCCAGGCTGATGTAAAGAAGGCAATCTCGGACGGCAAGATTTCGTTCGAGGACTTCGTCACGGCTATCAATAAGGGCACGGGGTCGCTGGCGAAGGATATGGGGCAGACCCTCCCGGCGAAGATTGCGAACTTCAAGACCTCACTGTCCGCGTTCGGCGCGACGCTGCTGGAACCCATGATCGGCCCGATGACGAAGGCTGTGGAGTTCCTCACCGGCGTGTTCAAGGGGCTGAACCAGCCGATTAAGGACTTCGTGACGTGGCTCGGCGAGGGGTCGCTGGCGGCGGATGCCTTCAAGGGTGTAATGATCGTAGTTGGTGGTGTCGTCGCGGGTGCCGTGGCGCTTATGGCGGTCGGTGCGTTGGCTTCGCTGGGGAGCATGATCGGCGGGTTTGTCCTGGGCGGACTGCAGGCCACCATCACCGGGGCGAAGATGGTCGCGGCGGCGTGGACGACCGTTGCTGGGTGGGCTAGGGCCGCTGGTGCTATGGCGATTCAGGTGGCGAAGATGATCGGTCAGTGGGTCATGCTGGGCGGTCAGGCACTTGTGCAGGCCGGGCGTGTCGCCGCCGCATGGATCATGGCCGCGCCGAAGAACCTGGTGCAGTACACGATAGCGTTCGTTCAGATCATCGCCGGGTGGGTGCGCATGGCTGCGGTGGCGACGGTTCAGGCGATCAAGGCTGGGGCCGCGTGGATCATAGCCGCACCAAAGAACCTGGGTACGTACGCCCGTGCGTTCGGCGCGATGATCGCCGGGTGGGGACAAGCCGCCGGTGCCGCTATCGTGAACGCTGGGCGCATCGCCGGGGCGTGGATCATCGCCGCCCCGAAGAATCTTGGAGCCGGTGTCAAGGCGTTGGGCATGATAGCCGGTGGGTGGGTCCGCGCGGGCATCGCCGCCGTCGCGAACGCCGCTGTTATCGCCGGGTCGTGGCTCGTTGCTATGTGGCCGGTGGCCCTCGTCATCGCCGCTATCGTCGGCATCATCGGTGTGTTCAAACTTCTGTGGGATAACGTCGCCGGGTTCCGCGAGTTCTGGCAGGGCGTGTGGGACGGCCTTGTCAATGTGGTGGCTACCGCGTGGACGTGGATCAAGAACATCATCGTCGGGACGTGGGACGCGATCGTCGGCTGGTTCCAGTCCGGCTGGGTGCAGGCAGTGTGGCAGACCCTCGTGGATGGGGCACAGGCCGCGTGGAACATCATCACGGCGGTGTGGGGCGGCTTGGTTGATTTCTTCGGCGGGATCTTCTCTGGACTCGCAACCGCGTTCAGCGCCGTGTGGGACGTCATCGGTACTGCGTTTATGTGGGTGTGGGAGTCCGTCCTATCGCCCATCTACACTTGGATTGCTGACACGTGGGGACGCATCGCGGAGATCATCGCCCCGGTGTGGGACACCATCACCGAGAAGGTCGCGGCGTTCGGGTCGTGGTTCATGGACTTCTGGAACACGACGCTGTGGCCTATCGTGTCGCAGGTCGTGGACTTCTTCAAGCGGATTGGTGAAGCGGTCGGCGGGTTCATCTCGGATCATTGGCCTGTTCTGCAGAAGGTGCTGATGATCATTGGTGGTGTGTTGCTCACGCCTATCATCATTGGTCTTGGTCTGGTCGTCGGCGCGATCGTCGCGGTCGTGACGATCGTTGGTGTGGTCATTGGTGCCATCACCGGGCTCATCTACGTGCTGGTGCAGCTCCCCGGGTGGATTAGCCAGGCCGTCACCGCGATCAAGGACTGGTTCGGCCAGGCGTGGCAGTGGACGAAGGACAAGTTCGCGGCAATGGGCGATGCCGTGTCCGGGTGGTGGCGTGATCACGTCGCGCCGTTGCCGGGGCGGGTGGGTCAGGCTATCGGCGGGGTAATTGATTGGTTCAAGGGCCTGCCGGGGCGTATCCGCGGAGCCCTGTCGGATGCTGGGTCGTGGCTAATCGACACCGGCAAGAACATCGTCCAAGGTCTGATCAACGGCATGACTTCCCTCGCCGGGAAGATCGGCAGCTACTTCCTCGACAAGATTCCGGGGTGGATCCGCAAGCCGTTCGAGTCGGCGCTGGGTATTCACTCCCCGTCGCGCGTGTTCGCGGGCTACGGCGAGAACATCGGGCAGGGCCTAATCAATGGCGTGCAGTCTATGGCTGGGAGCGTGAAGGGCGCGGCGCAGAGCTTGGCAAACTCGGCGGCTGATGTGTCGCTGCCGGAGGTCGCGGCCCCCACGGTCGCCGCCCCGGTGGTTCCCGCCCCGGTGCCCGGAATCGCGGTAGACAGTGTCGCCCAGATGCCCGGTGATGGTGCCGCCCTGGGCGCGATGATGCAGCAGCAGCAGGAGTCGATGCTGGCGTGGGGAGCCACCGCGCAGCAGCAGACCGGCGAGGTGGTGAACCCCGCCCTCGCGAGCGTCGGCACGACCGCGCAGACCATGAACGACACGCAATTCCAGCCGGTGATGCTGGGTATGCAGACCGCAATGTCCGCGACCGGCTCGGCGGTGTTGGCTATGACGAGCACGGCGTGGACCCCGGCGATGCTGGGGATGCAGGCCGCGTCGAACGCTACTGGCGCTAACACGTCGTGGAATGCTTACGGCGTCGTGAACCCCGCGTTGTTCAGCATCGCGAACACCGCGTGGAATGTTCTCAACACGGGCGTGAACCCCGCTATGGCTGGTATCCGCGGGGCGCTGACGTACACGGCGAACACGTTCGGGTGGGCTGCTGGCAACATCGCGCAGCAGTGGAATCAGGTGCGTGAAGCCACCGCCCGCCCCGTCCGCTTCGCGATCCAGTCGGTGTTTAACGACGGCATCGTCGGGATGTGGAACTCCGCGTCCGAGTTGCTCGGGACACAGAAGATGGCCCCGTACCCCGTACGGTTCGCCACGGGCGGTCTGGTGCGAGGCCCGGGTGGGCCGAAGGACGACAAGATCCCCGCGCTGCTGTCGAACCACGAGTACGTCCTCAACGCTAAGGCCGTTCGGAACATCGGCGTGGATAACCTCAACGCCCTGAACTCGGGTGGGTATCGCGTCGCCCCGCAGGTCCTCCGCGACCCGGAGAAGCGCCGGGCGATGCTGCGCGACAAGACGTTCACGAACGTTGCGGCGCGGTATCAGGGCGGCGGTCTGGCGGAGGGAACCCCGGCGTGGAAGGCGCTGCTCCGCGGATACAACTGGGCCCGGTCGCGCAACGGTCGTCCCTACGTGTGGGGCGGCTCGGCGCATGGCGATGGTGGTACGGACTGTTCTGGCTTCATGTCGGGCATCGCGGATGTGATCCTCGGCGGGTCCGGCGCACGTCAATGGGCTACAGGCAATTTCCCCGGTTCGCAGCAGGGCGCGTGGAAGCCCGGCCTGGCGGCGGGCTTCGCCGTCGGCATCTCGGATGTCCACACCGCCGGAACGATCGGCGGAGCGCCGGGCATCCCCGCGGTGAACGTCGAGTCCGGTGGCATCAACTCACGTGTAAAGTTCGGTACCTCGGATGCTGCTGGTGCGAATGATTCGCAGTTCAACCGTAGATTCTCGCTCATTGTGACTGATTCCGGCGCGTTCGTGCCCGGCATGGGCGGCGGCGCGTCGATGGTGGACATCATCGGCGGGTTGACGAAGCCATTCCAGGAACGCATGAGTTCCGCAGCCGCCGGGTGGGCGCAGTCGCACGCTGGCATCATCAACACGTATCCGCAGAAGCTGTCGGAGACGCTGGGGAAGATCACCCGCGACAAGATTACGAAGCTGTCCGAGGAAATGATGGGCGACCCCGGCGGTGTCGGCGCGGAGCGGTGGCGACCTATGGCGAAGCGTGCCATGGCCCGCGTCGGCTTCAACTGGCAGGATAAACGCCAAGTCGATGCCATGATCGCGCAGATTCAGTCCGAGTCCGGTGGTATTCCGAACCGGGCGCAGGAAATCGTGGATGTGAACGGCACCGGCGCGTCGGCGGGCCTTGGCCTGCTGCAGATCATTCCGACGACGTTCGCGGCGCACCGTGACCCGGAGCTGCCGAACGACCGCACGAACCCGTTCGCGAACATGGTCGCGGCGCTGCGGTACTACAAGTCCCGCTATGGCATGGACCTTACGACTATGTGGGGTCACGGGCATGGTTACGACCGTGGCGGGTTGATCACGGATCGGGGCTTGTTCTCGAAGCAGACGACGCAGGCGGAGCGGGTGCTGTCGCCTAGGCAGACCGGCGCGTTTGAGGAGCTCGTCGGGTTCCTCGGGTCGGCTGATTGGCAGTCCCTCCGCGACGCTGGTGCAACCATCACCGGCGACAGCGGCGGGCGGAGCGTAAGGACGGTTGAGGTGACCCTGAACTACTACGGGAGCGGCGACGGCGAGGACGTGGCCGATGCCGTCGAGCAGCGACTTATTAGGAGCGCGTGGTGAGTTACAACGGCTATTTGAGTCTCGGAAGCGCGGAGTTGATTAACTCCCGCCGGGCGGCTGGGCACGCCCTCCACGGTATCTGTTCCCGCTCGTTTGAGCTGATTTGGGATGATTCGTGGGGCCAGCAGCACGTGTGGCTCGGCGACGAGGACTACATCACCCCGGAGCAAACCGGGGCCCCGTGGGTTCAGGCGGGCAGGCCGGAGTCGTTGGAGTTCGGCGGGGTGTACGGCCTGAATATTGACGGGCTCGACACGACGAAGATTGATCAGGATGTCACCGAAGCCACGGGCGACGGCGGTTCGGTCGGCAGGCGTAGGCTCCCCACTCGCGAGGTCAAGGTGGAATGCTTGCTTATGGCGGCGACTTCCCGTGGCCTGGAGTGGGGACTGCGGTGGCTGACCCGTTCTCTGCTCGCGGATGGGTGCGGGGGGGATAGCGGCCCGCGTGATTTGGTGTTCCTCGAATCGTGCCCGGATTATCGGCAGTGGGAGCGCCCGGCTGATGTCCGGGAGCGTGCCGGGCAGCTGACCCGGATGCTGACGAGCGTGGTGGTGACGAAGACCCCGGAGGTGACGAACCGCTACGGCGTGTCGAATGACCGTGGGGACTACGCGCCGTGTATGGCGGTGGTGGAGTTCGAGCTGACGGCGCTGGTGCCGAGGGTATGGCGCAGCCCCGTTGTGTTGCTCGGGCCGCGGAGCCTGTCGGCGGGCGAGGTGATGACCGCTAGGTTCCAAGAACTCGACGCGGATGGGACGTGCCCGGCGAACTGTGATGACGACGAGGGCGTGCTACTAGATCCGAAGATGGGCGACCTGTGGACGCTGCCCCGCCCGACCGCGCCGGGCGTTGAGATCGGTTGCATGCCGATTGATTCGCGACGATCCGTGTTCACAATCAGGGAGGGCGCTATCCCCCTGACCGGTGAGATGCTGCCGACCGTCGTGGTCCGCTCCACGGGGCGGGAAGAAAGGAACATCCGCATCCGCTGGGCGCGTGGGCTTGTGGTCGATGATGGGGCGGCGCTGGACTGCCAGACCGTCGGCGAAGCTATGGCAACGTACCTCCCCGCGGATAGTGTCCTCACCCTCGACGGGCGTTCCGGGGCGGCGTGGGCTGACCTTCCGGATGGTCGGCGTGTTGATGCCACGCCGGTGATGGTCGGGCGTGCCGGTGGGCCGTGGCGACCCCCGGTGATGACGTGCGGCGCTCCCTACACCCTCGTGGTTGATGCTGGGCAGGACACGACCGCGACGGTGGAAGTCACCGGCGTGACGGGGGAGGTGTAGCCATGCCGACGTTGGGACAACCGAGGTGGGGCGCGACCATCGCGGAGCCTTCCGGGCGGATCATCTGGCAGTCCGGTGAGGACATTAGCGACTGGGACTTCGACCGGGTGCTGTGCGACATCTCGAAGGCGAGTATCAAAATCGCGGCATCGCCGGTGTTGTGCTCCCGCGTGGAGCCGTGGCTGCACACCCTCACATTCTGGGCGGGTAGCGAGGTCGCGTGGCACGGTCTGGTGACGGAGACGAAGGCGGCGAAGGGGTCGCTGACCGTCACCGCGTCGGATGGTGCCTGTCTGTTCAAGCGCCGTCGGCTCCCGTCCGGGCGGTTCTGGGATCAACGCGACGCATCGCAGGTGATGCAGCAGCTCGTGGTGGATGGGATGGGCCCGTCCGACCCGCT
>NZ_JBQHUP010000018.1:0-44349 GCF_052065175.1 Dysosmobacter sp. HCP28S3_G4
GCCGCAAATATGGAGCGCAAACTACGTCTCCTTTTTGCGCCTGACTGCGGTTGGGCTCTGGACTACGATTTTGACCTCGGCGAGCTGGTCATTTTTCCGAGATTTCCAAATGTTCCAGCCATTCAGTAGACCCTAATTAGTAATGCTGACAAGCCGCTTTCGGTTGATGAGTTTGCTGAAGAATATTACAAATACATCGAACGGCGGGGATATCCCGTTGAGCGCTTGAAAATTAATCTACGGACAGTCGGCAATCATTTAAGGAATGCGAGAGGCATAGTTTTTAATCGAGATAATAAGGTCAGATTCTGCGACGCAGATCCACATATCATATGGCAAATTGTGGACTTTAGCCAGTATAGGAATACGGTAATTTCATCAGAATTAATTTTCCGCGACTATCAAGATGAAATGGAAGAACTAGATATCCGAGATGGTTACGAATTATTTTATGTCATCAAGTCTTCACTAGACATGTGGCATGAGAAGCAGTTAGCTATTCGATGCAGGAGAGTTCCAACGATTGTGCTTGGAGACGCTTCTGAAGAAGATCAAGCTATAGGGCTTCTTAAAGAAATTTCACCTGTGGCATATTTTGACTATTATGAATTCTATGAAGAAAGGTACGGAGTTAGGAAAGAATCTGCTCAAGCTAATCCGGTTATAGCAAACGCGCTTAGTGCCTACTATATTGATGGACAGTACATTATAGATGTACCGGCCATAGATGAGAGAGATGTTCAGCAAGTACTAGATGCATTAAGCGAAAAATCACTGTGGTTTATTGAGGATATTGAAAATCTATTTGATAGAATTTGCCAGTATACACCTCATGACGCAATCAATGCAGCTGCTTTCAGACGGATTGGTTACACTCTCAACTCTTCGTATGTATATTGTTCCTCTTACGGTACTGCGCTGAATTTCTTTGAGGAGACAGTTTTCTCGAAGGATATTGTTGATCTTACGAGCCTTGATAGACGAATGGTCAATCTTGGAATGTTTGCTGCTGCTCTTGATAAAAAGAAAAAGACGCTTGAATATATCGAAACAGCCCCTAAAATCCTTATGTCGATAGAAAAGATCAGGACTGTCTATGACCTGAGTGTTGAAGAGATTAGAGAGATTCAATCGCTGATGTCCGTTTTCTATGACGAGCCATTCTTTAACGGTCGAAGTATTTGGGCTGAAGTAGAAAATTTGCCAATAGTACAAAAGCTCCAAGGAAATGATTGGATGCTGACGTGTATTATGAGGCAGCAAGATGCGGTTGCGTCGCTTTCTGTTGCGGGAGGTATTATCCTTTCTCTTGAAAGTGCATCATTGAATTTAAGCCGGATTTGCGAATGGATTGCATCGACACACGGCAAAATGTCAATTACCAATCTTGAGCATACATTTAACGAAACATTTGGAACAAGAATTCCAGCTTCAAAACTTGCTGAAAAGCTGCGGACAAGCGGATCATGGGATGCGGTCGTAACTGATTCTATGGACGAGTACATTGATAGCTTAGTAGATGCAGGATTATCTGATATTGATGCGGATGATCTCCTACAAGAGGAATTCTTCTGACATATTTGAGCATACCACAATAGAACAAACTACCAGTTGGATGTACTTTCCGCTGGTAGTTTGTTTTTGCTATACCCTTGATTTCAAGGGTATAATGGGGTATAATTCTGCATAGAATAGTATCTCACAGGAGGTGCGCTATGGACTTATCTGAAATGCAAACCCGCGCGGCAGAGCTGGAACAGCAGATTTCTGCTTTGCCCGCTGGCTCTGTTACGAAGAAAACCGTCAGAGGCAAGGACTATTTCTACCACCGTTGGACAGAGAACAAAAAAAGGCGGGAGAAGTATATTCCTGCTGACGAATTGGAGAATTTCCGCGCGCAGATCGAGCGTCGGAAGGCGCTGGAACAGGAGCTGAAAGCGCTGAAAAAGCAGCTGCCCAAGGCGAAATCTGCGAACCTTTCCGCGTTTACCACCAATGTCCGTACCGGCGAGGCGCTGCGTTCCTTCGCGGCGTCTGTTCGCGGCTATCGCAGGCGCGAGTGTTTCCGGCAGCTGCACGACTTTGTCTGCGGCGAGCCGCAGGACAAGGTATTCATCCTCTACGGCCTGCGCCGGACGGGGAAAACCACAATGATCCGCCAGATTTTCGCAGAGATGAGCGACGCAGAGCTTGCCAAGGCAGCGTTCATTCAGATCACCGCAAAAGACACACTGGCAGACGTGAACCGCGACCTCAAGGCATTGGAAGCGCAGGGCTTTCGCTATGTGTTCCTCGACGAGGTGACGCTGATGGAGGATTTCATCGAGGGCGCAGCGCTGTTTTCTGACGTGTTTGCGGCCTGCGGTATGAAGATCGTGCTCTCCGGCACGGACTCGCTGGGCTTCCTCTTTACAGAGGACGAGCAGCTTTACGACCGCTGCATCCTGCTGCACACCACATTCATCCCTTACCGTGAGTTTGAATCCGTCCTCGGCGTTCACGGCATCGACGAGTATATCCGCTACGGCGGCACCATGAGCCTCGGCGGCGTCCACTACAACGAGACCTCCACCTTTGCCAGCAAGGAAAGCACCGACGAATACGTGGACACCGCCATCGCCCGCAATATCCAGCACTCCTTGCGTTGCTATCAGTACGAGGGGCACTTCCGCCATCTGCGGGATTTATACGAGAAGGGCGAGCTGACCAGCGCCATCAACCGGGTGGTGGAGGACATAAACCACCGCTTCACGCTGGAGGTGCTAGCGCAGGATTGGAAGTCCCACGACCTTGGCATTTCCGCCAGCAACCTGCGCCGGGATCGGAAGAACCCGACGGACATCCTCGACCGCATCGACCTTGCGCTTGTCACCGACAGTCTGCGGAAGCTGCTGGAGATCCGCAACAGGGCAGAGCAGACCGTGGCACTGGACGATGTTCACGCGTCGGAGATCAAGGAGTATCTGGACTTGTTGGACTTAACGCGGGAGATCGATGTGCTGCACCTGCCGGATGTCAGCACGAAATCCAGCCGCACGGTGATCGCGCAGCCGGGTCTCCGCTATGCGCAGGCGGACGCGCTGATTCGCAGTTTGCTGTTGGATGAGACGTTCAGTGCCCTGTCTCTTGCGGAGCGCACCGCCGTGCAGCAGCGCATCTTGACCGAGATCAAAGGACGGATGCTGGAGGATATCGTTCTGCTGGAAACCAAGCTGGCAAACCCCAAGAAGCAGGTGTTTGTCCTGCAATTCCCTGTGGGCGAATTTGACATGGTGGTGTTTGACCCGGAGGCGGGCTCCTGCCGGATTTTCGAGATCAAGCACAGCGAGGAAGCTGTCCCGCAGCAGTATCGCCATCTGATCGACGAGCAAAAATGCGCCCAGACCGAGCACCGCTACGGCCCGATCACCGGAAAGTTCGTCCTCTATCGCGGGGAAAGCCAAGTGATAGACGGCATTCAGTATCAGAACGTGGAAGAATATCTGAGAAGCCTTGCATAACAAAACCGCCGCCCCGATTTTTCGTTCGGGGCGGCGGTTTTTATGATGCAGCTTGTCATATGACAAGCTGTGACGCAAAATAAACTTGACGTATGACAAGTAGTAATGCGCAAAGATCGTGAGGTAAGAATGTGCGCATGCAGTTAATGAACTAAAAGTATAATCAGGTAAAAAAGACCTTGCAATATTAGCCCGCATCGTTTCTGCTTACATACGAATTTAAAAGCTTAGTCCGCAAATCGGTTAGATCTTCAGAATAAATTGGATACCTTTCAATAAAGACAGTTGTTCTCTGATATGCGCTTTTACAGGCAGACTTATAAAACTCTTCGTTAGAATCGCTCAACATAGCTCTCTTTATTTTGCCCCTACAATAATAGCCAAACAAACGAACTACATTATATTCATTGTCTTTTGGGGAAGAAATAGGAATCATAAGCAATTTATGAGCTGCACTAAAGTCGTCAAGGATATTTTCTGACTGCCCTGTGATTATCTTCTCAAGATAAAGACGTGCTTGTTGATTGTTAATTTGAAACGGTACAAAGCCAACAGGAATCAGCCCATATGCATTATTTAAATAGCGTTGGGCGCGATCAAATTTTCCGACCTCGATGCATGATATTGCATATTGTAGCCAGAAGAAATTGTTTTTCCTATAGTATTCAATTTTGCTCAGTTCGTCATAGTATTCAGACAAGAATTGCTCCGGATTTTTGAATCCCCTAAGAAAGGAATTGATATGTGAGTAGGAAATTATTGATGTTAGGATGTTAGCGTATTTGGGGAGGTTTGAATACTTTACAGCGTATAAGGCAAGAGAATACAGAGATTTAATAATATCTTCCGGGTCTGAGACTTTTTGCAAGATAAATTGTGCAGTAACAGGTGCCTTTATCGTAATGTCCCCATTATCGTTAAAAGTAATAATTTCCTTAATTGCGGGATCAGACTTAAATAAGGCGTCTGTCGTGAAATTGACCTCTAAAAGTCTTTCTATATCGGATGTCGATAAGCGCAGATTCATAACCTTGGTTAACAAGATTAGTAACACTGCGGTATGGTATTGAAGCGATCCCCCCCTAATAATCTGCACCGTGTCAGCAATCTTTCTTTGCATTAAGTCCGATTGAATTACATCAAGCATAATAGATTGAAAGCGACAGTTTCCACTCTTTCGACTAGTTAGATATTTGATTTTCTGAGATGTGTTTAGCCCTGCATTTGTACCCCAAAGCCCATACTGATCAAATACTCTAACACAGTTTCCAAGGTCATCTTCGTCGAGCTTGTTAATATCAAAAATAGCAGTAGCTCCCTCTTCTACAAAGAATTCCTCAAGGATTATCGGCATTTTGTTATAATTTATCGCAGAGCGAGCAGTCAAAAGAAACTGCGCTTTTTTTCCGCCAAGTAGTGAAAATTTATGTAGGACCTCCATATAGTTTGTATAGTCGTCTATAATAACCAGAACCGAGGAGGTCTCTGATAGCGAAGCGATTGCTGAGATTTCTTCACTTATTTTTTGAGAATCAGCATTAGTCAATTGGAAAATATGGATGTCTTCACCGGAAAGAGTATGTTGTAGCTCATTTATACATGCAGTTTTTCCATTTCCCATATCAGAATGAACGAATATGAGCTTTACTCCGTTTAAAACTGCATCTCGAATTTTTGAGAACTTTTTACGGTAAATGAATCCATCATATTTTCCATTATTTCTAAAGAAAAGTGAATCACTGTATGATCCATTCAAGAAGAGCCTAAATATATCTTCTGGCCGTGGTCTCTCTGGATAGCGCTTCTCTTTATAAGAATAGGTAAACGCTGAATAGAGCCTTTCGGTTGGTGTTTTTGTGTGTGGTTCATATGACTGTCTAACTTTGAAAACTTCACTTGCAAAACCATCAACGCCAATTTTATATACTGTACCAAATCGATTTAGCCTGTTTTCAGAGTTGGGAGACAGATTAGGGGCACTAATAATCATTGCTTTCTTCCTGAATTCTTCTGAGAAAATAACCCGGCTTAAGTCCAAATCATATTTTAACGAAAGCCCCAGAATAACAATGCACTTTGCTGTTTCGAGGTCATTAATGAGATAGTCTCCCCACGGGCTATTCAGAATATTCGTTTGAGACAAGTAACTATTTGCAGTCAATTTGAATTCATGGTGCAAAGTTGTTTCATTGAGATTCCCAATATAACCATTAATGTGTATGCATAACCGATTATTATTAAGGTTTTGCTTAATATTAGATGAAAGCGTTACCGGTGTAAGATTTATATTGGTTTTCTTTGCTGCAAGTAATGCAACATCATCGTAATTAGTAGTATAGTATCGCATCCAAGGAAGACTATAAATAATTTCGTGCGAGTTGGTAACTGACACGCACTTAAGCAACGATTGAATTTCAGACACAAGGGCCGATGCGGAAAATGCTTCCTCATAACATTGGGCCGCGTCTTGCAAGTCGTTTATATCGTCTGGAACAATACCACATTTTTTGTATAGTTTTTCAGCTAAGAGAGAACCTGAGGGAAATTCTCCAAAAAGATTTTGAGCACCGTGAGATGCACCAGCGCCCATAATGATGACTGCATCTCCATCAATGATGTGTTTAATGCCCTCGATAAGTTCCATGTTTTTACCTCCTTTTAAAATCGATTTAATCACTTCATTAAACCTTTAGATATCATAAAGATTTATTTCCTGCTTGCAAGGAACCAGACCAATTAAAACGTGAGTTTATACACCCAAAGTCCATTTAATCTTTCTCTGTTCAATTTTTCGTTTTCTACCATTGTCGCCAGCACCCGGTTTGCCGTCGCTGCTGAAACCCCACACAGCTCCCGCACATCGGCGTTCATGATATATTCATGCGTCTGCAAGAACTGCTCAATCTTCTGCCAGCGCAGAGTTTTCTTGTCCATCTTTCCGGCGCTCACTGCATCACTCGTATGGATGGCGTCGATGAGCGAGGCTTTGATGACGGAGAGCATAAACTCGATGAACGCGGTGGACTCGCCTGCATCGTTGCTGGCATTGATGGCATCGTAGTATTCCTGCTGATGGTCGTGGATGATGGACTCGACCGGCAGCCATGCAAACACAGAATTCCATTTGGAGAGCAGCAATGTATGCCAGAGCCGCCCAACACGGCCATTGCCATCAGCAAAGGGATGGATCAACTCCAGTTCATAATGAAACACGCAGCTTCGGATCAGCATGTGCAGGTCGCTGTGCTTTGCCCAATTCAGCAGTTCCACGACCAAATCAGGCACATATTGCGGCAGCGTGCCAAAATGCAGGACATGTCCCTCCTGATCTACAACACCGACGGGCCGCGTGCGGAACATGCCGGATTCTTCTACAAGTCCGCGGGTCATAATACCGTGAGCGGTCAGCAAATCGTCCACGGAATACGGATCAAGCTCGTCCAAGCGCTCGTAAATCTCATAAGCGTTTTTGACCTCGGCAATGTCCTTGGGCGGAGCCAGAACATGTTTGCCATTCAAAACGGCAGTGACCTGTTCCAGACTCAGGGTGTTCTGCTCGATGGCAAGGGAGCCGTGAATGGTTCGGATCCGATTGGTGCGGCGCAGATTGGGGTTACTGGAAAGATGATCGTGCGCAGAAAGTCTGCCGGTCAGCTCTGAAATTTCTGCAACCTCATCAATGATTTTGTTTGTAATTTGAAAAGGCGGCTGTTTGTTTTTCATGAGCACCTCACAGCGTAGTTTGATTGCCCATATTATAACATGCATCGCTCATTTCATCAATCATATTTTGAGCTTGCATGAGCGATGCCCTCAAAACTGCATCATTTAGGGTGCGAAAGCCTCTGCTTTTTTCTCTCAGACCGCCGCAAACTGGTGGGCGTGGATGTTTCCTTATGGAACACATCCGAGAGGCAAAACGGAGGCTTTTTTCGTGGAAATCAACACTTTTCAAAAACCGGAAAGAGAGAACATTTTCGCAGAAATATTTCAGATTCTTCTCTCGGTACCTTTTCAAATGGATTCCAATACGTTATAATATATCTACCAACCTAACGAATAGTGCGAGGTGCCGCCATGAAAACGAAAGATACGCCGAAGCAATACGTTATCTACTCCCGCAAGTCCAAATTCACCGGCAAGGGCGAGAGCATCGAGAACCAGATCGAGCTGTGCCGCCAGTACATCGCCATGCACTTTGGCGAGGATGCGGCGGAAAACGTGCTGGTCTACGAGGACGAGGGCTTTTCCGGCGGCAATCTGGAGCGCCCGCAGTTCAAGAAAATGATGAAGGACTCCCAGAAGATCGCCTTTGCCGCCATCGTGGTCTACCGCCTCGACCGCATCAGCCGCAACATCGGCGACTTTGCCAAGCTCATCGAGGACCTGGGCGACCGGCACATCGACTTCATCTCCATCCGCGAGCAGTTTGACACGTCCTCGCCCATGGGCCGCGCCATGATGTACATTGCATCCGTGTTCTCCCAGCTGGAGCGGGAGACCATCGCCGAGCGCATCCGGGACAATATGCACGAGCTGTCCAAGACCGGACGCTGGCTGGGCGGCACAACGCCCACGGGCTACGCCTCGGAGAGCCTGTCCAGCGTGACGGTGGACGGCAAGGTGAAGAAAGCCTGCAAGCTCAAACCCATTCCGGAGGAAATCCAGCTGGTCAAGACGATCTTCGAGGTGTTCATGGAAACCGGCTCTCTCTGCAAGACCGATCAGTACCTGTTGGAGCACCGCTGTGTCACGAAGCGCGGCAAGCAGTTCACCCGCTTTGCCATCCGGGGCATTCTCACGAACCCGGTCTACATGATCGCCGACGAGACGGCGTATCAGTATCTGAAAGAAAATAATGTTGACCTGTTTGCCGAGCGTTCGGAATTTGACGGCGAGCACGGCATCATGGCCTATAACCGCACCCTCCAGCGTCCCGGCAAGGCAAACCAGATCCGCCCCATGGAGGAGTGGATCGTGGCGGTGGGCAAGCATCCCGGCATCATCGCGGGCAGCGACTGGGTGCGGGTGCAGGCCATGCTGGACGTCAACAAATCCAAGAGCTACCGCAGACCGCGCAGCAATGTGGCGCTGCTGTCCGGCCTTCTGCGCTGCGGCGAATGCGGCGACTATATGCGCCCAAAGCTGACCAACCGCCGCACGGCGGACGGTGAGCTGATCTACACCTACATGTGCTCCACCAAGGAGCGCAGCCACGGTACGGTCTGCTCTATGAAAAACTGCAACGGCAACACGCTGGACGCCAAGATCATCGAGGAGATCCGCAAGCTGTCCGCCGACAAGGAGACACTTACCCGGCTGCTGGCGCAGACCAAGAAGGTCATCAGCGGCAGCAAGGAGGGCTACGACGCGGAGCTGGCGCTGTTGAAAGAAAAGCACGCCGAAACGGAGGACCGTATCAAGCGTCTGGTGGAATCTCTGTCCGTTGCCAGCGAGACCTCAGCCAAATACGTCATGGAGCAGATTGACGAGCTCCACCGGGAGAGCGAGACGCAGCAGGCAAGGCTTTCTGAGCTGGAAGCCCTCACTGAGCAGAGCCGGATGCTGCATCAGGAGTTAGCCTTCCATCAGGAAATGATCGAGTCCTTCGCCAACGCAGTGGATACGGCGACGCTGGAAGAAAAACGCCGCCTGCTGCGCACCATTGTCAAAAAAGTGGTCTGGGACGGCAAAAACGCCTACGTCTACCTGTTTGCGGAGGATGGAGAGGCGGATTTGCCGCCTGTTGACCAATCTATGTATCCGTCAGGAGAGGATAGCGAATGAGATCCTGATGTACTTTCGGGCCCAGAAGAAGCTGCAGGGGGAGGTGTCTCTGTCGGACTCCATCGACACGGACAAGGAAGGCAACGCCCTGGAGCTGATGGACGTGGTGGGGGTGGACGACACCATGCTGGAGGACCTCCACGACCGGGAGAGCGCGCTGAAGGTGCGGCGGCTGGTGAAGGAGTGCCTGACGGAGCGGGAGGCGGAGATCATCCGCCTGCGCTACGGCCTGGGTGGCACGGTGCCTCTGACCCAGCGGGAGATCGCCGCCTCCTTCGGCATCTCCCGGAGCTATGTATCCCGCATCGAAAAGCGGGCGCTGGGGAAGCTGCAGGAGGCTATGGAAAAATGACAGGAGCCGGGCGGTCTGCCCGGCTCCTGCCTGTGTACGAGCTGTTACTGATAGATGGGGAAGCGGGCGCAGAGGGCCTCCACTTCCTCCAGGACGCCGGCGGTCTCGCCCCGGGCCACCCGACCCATGAGACGGCCAATGGTCTCCATCTCCGGCTCCCGGAAGCCTCGGGTGGTGACGGCGGGGGTGCCCACCCGGATGCCGCTGGTGACGAAGGGCTTCTCCGGGTCGTTGGGGATGGCGTTCTTGTTGACGGTGATGCGCACCTCGTCCAGCCGGTGCTCCATCTCCTTGCCGGTGATGTGGAAGTTCCGCACGTCCACCAGCATCAGATGGTTGTCCGTGCCGCCGGACACCAGACGGAAGCCCTCCGCCTTCAGGGACTCCGCCAGAACGGCGGCGTTCTTCACCACTTGCTCCGCGTAGGCCTTGAACTCCGGCTTCAGCGCCTCGCCCAGGCACACCGCCTTGGCGGCGATGATGTGCTCCAGGGGACCGCCCTGGGTGCCGGGGAACACGGCGGAGTTCACCTTCTTGTAGATGTCGTCGTCGTTGCACAGGATCAGGCCGCCCCGGGGACCCCGGAGGGTCTTGTGAGTGGTGGTGGTCACCACGTCGGCGTAGGGGATGGGGGAGGGGTGGACCCCGGCGGCCACCAGGCCCGCAATGTGGGCCATGTCCACCATCAGATAGGCGCCCACCTCATCGGCGATCTCCCGGAAGGCCTTGAAGTCGATGATCCGGGGATAGGCGCTGGCACCCGCCACGATGAGCTTGGGCTGGCACTCCTTCGCCATCTGGCGCAGGCGGTCGTAGTCCAGGCGCTCCGTCTCCGGGTTCAGATCGTACTGGACGGCGTGGAAGGCCTTGCCGGAGATATTCATGGGCGTGCCGTGGGACAGGTGTCCGCCGGCGGGAAGGCCCATGCCCAGCACCGTGTCGCCGGGGGCCATCAGGGCCATGAAGGCCGCCAGATTGGCGTTGGCGCCGGAGTGGGGCTGAACGTTGGCGTGGTTGCAGCCGAAGACCTGGCAGGCCCGCTGGCGGGCCAGCTCCTCGCTCTCGTCCACGGCGTAGCAGCCGCCGTAGTACCGCTTGCCGGGATAGCCCTCGGCGTACTTGTTGGTGGGGCAGGTGCCCATGGCCAGTATGACGGCCTCGCTGGCCAGATTCTCCGAGGCGATGAGTTCGATGTTCCGGCACTCCCGGTCGAACTCCTTGTGAATGGCCGCGCCCAGTTCGGGGTCCGTCTGGGCAATGAATCGCATGGTATCCTGGATCATGTCGCGCTCCTTTGTGTTTTTCTCTGAATTTATGAACTGTTCGCCGGTGGCCCCGGCGGAGTCATCGGATCATTCGATGCGGGCGGGGACGCCGTCCTCGTAGAGGCCCCGCTCCGTCACCACCCAGGGGATGGGCCGGTCGTGGGGTTCCACCGGCAGCTCCTCCCGGATGAGCCGCTCCCGGCACACCAGCACCGCGGCGGACCGGTAGCCCGCCAGAAAGCGGTCGTAGTACCCGCCGCCCTGGCCCAGACGCCGTCCTGCGTGGTCGCAGGCCACGCAGGGCACCACTGTGAAGTCGATCTGGTCCGGCGGGATCACCGGCGCGTCCGCGGGCGGCTCCAAAATGCCGTAGGCCCCGGGGACCAGCTGCTCCGGAGATGTAATCTGCCTGGCCTCCATGATGCCGGCGCCGGTGCACAGGGGCACGCACAGCCGCTTGCCCCGGCGGAGGGCGTCATCCAGCAGGGGACGGGTATCGATCTCGTGGGCGGTGCCCACGAAGCAGAACACGGTGTCTGCCGCCAGATACTCCGGCATGGACGTGAGATGGCCGCAGACGGCGGCAGCGGACCGGGCCTTATAGGAATCGGAAAGGGTGCGCTCTGCCGCCCGGACGGCTCTGCGCAGCGCCTGCTTTTCCTCCTGTTTTGTCATGAAAACGCCTCCTTGCGGCATCGTTGATATCTGTCACAGCTCCGGAGGACCGTCCTCCGAAGCATCCATGTTCCCGGCGGCGCCAAACTGGATGGCGCCCATGCCGTACTTGCCCCGAATGGCGTCCATGGCGGCCTCGATCTTCTCCTGCCGCTCCGACCGGGGGGCGGAGGGGAACAGGTCCACCTGCTGGAAGGCCTGGTCCTCCGGCACCAGACTGATGGCGGTGACCGTCAGCATCCGGATGGGGGCCGGGGGCTTCCAGATGGACTCCACCAGCTCCATGGACGCGGCGGTGAGATCCCGCATCAGATGGGTGGGCGCGGGGAACTGCTTCTGGCGGCTGCGGTTCTTGAAATCCGGCGTCCGCAGCGTCACCTGGACGCCGCCGGCGTACAGCCCGGCGGCACGGAGCCGCATGGCCACGCTGTCCGCCAGCAGGGAGATGCCGGTGCGGACCTGGTCCCGGGTGGTGAGGTTCTCCCGGAAGGTGGTGCCGTTGCCCACGGACTTCACCGGCTCCCGGTCGTACCGGGAGCGGACCGGCTCATGCTCCAGTCCGTTGGCGTACTGATGGAGCTGGAGGCCCAGCTTGCCCATGAGGGTCTCCAGCATCTCCGGCTTGCAGGCTGCCAGCTGGCCGATGGTCCGGATGCCGAACTGGTTCAGGGTCTTCTGGGCCGCCCGGCCCACGAACAGCAGGGACTCTACCGGCAGGGGCCAGACCATATCCCGCCAGCGGTCCGGGGGGATGACGGTGGTGGCGTCGGGCTTTTTGTAGTCGCTGCCCAGCTTGGCGAAGACCTTGTTGAAGCTGACCCCCACGGAGAGGGTCAGGCCGAACTCCCGGCGGACCCGGTCCCGGATGCCGTCGGCGATGGCCTTCGGGTCGCCGCCGAAGAGATGGGCGGTGCCGGTGATGTCCAGCCAGCTCTCATCGATACCGAAGGGCTCCACCAGATCGGTGTACTGCTCATAGACGGCGTTGATCTTTTTGGAATACTGCCGGTAGAGGTCGTGGTGGGGCGGCAGGAGCACCAGATCCGGGCACTTCTTCTTGGCCTGCCAGATGGTCTCCGCCGTCCGGACGCCGAAGCGTTTTGCCGGTTCGTTCTTGGCCAGAATGATGCCGTGGCGGGAGGCGGGGTCGCCGCACACCGCCGTGGGCACGTCCCGCAGGTCCGGATGGCTCAGCAGCTCCACGGAGGCGTAAAAGCAGTTCAGGTCACAGTGCAGAATGATGCGGTCCTTCGGCTCCACGGCATCCATCCTCCCCTCCGGCGGATATACCACAACAGTTTACCACAAAACACGGAAAAATGCCATAGTTCCGCAAAAATTCCGGGGCGCTCCCAAAAGTCCCCAACTGCCGGGGGGACTGTACAGACCGGGGAAAAAATGATATACTGGCCCTGATTCCAAAGGACATTTGCGGAAAGGAGGGGCAGTTATGGAGCTTCTCACGGCGCCCTTGCAGACCCTGCTGGACGGACTCACCGGCTTTCTGACGGAATATCCCCTGGCGGAGCAGTGGTACTCCGCCATAGTGCGGTTCGTGTTCCCTGTGCTGGCGGCGCTGATCCTGATCCGGGCCATCCGGTCCCTGCTGAAGATCCCCCACACGCCGGAGGTCTGGGGCCAGTTGAGCCTGCCCAACGGCACGCCCATTCTGCTGACCCACTGGGAGAACATCATCGGCCGGGGAAAGACCGCCGACGTGTTCCTGAACTATCCCAGCATCTCCCGCCAGCACGCCGCGTTGTGCCGGGGCGAGACGGAGGACTGGACGGTCTACGATCTGGATTCCAAAGGCGGCACCCTGGTGAACGGAAAGCCCATCACCGGCTCCGCGCCGGTGAAGCTGGGGGACACCATCACCCTGGGGGGCGTGCCCCTGGTGTTCCTGCCCCAGACCGTGGGGGACCAGGCCGCCATGGAAAAGCGGCGGCAGGCGGAGCGTCCCGCCACGGTGTGGCCCTCCTTTTTATGGCTGACCATCTTCCAGGTGCTGACCTGCGTCCAGCTGATCATCGCCGCCGGGACGGACGCCAGCGCGGACATCCCTCTGGCCTTCCTGGGCCTGACGGCGGTGATGTGGATCTACTTCGCGGCCTTGCGGGCCGCCCGGTGCGTGGGCTTTGAGATGGAGACCATCGCCTTCTTCCTCTCCACCCTGTCCCTGGCGGTGACGGCATCCTCCACGCCGTCGGCCCTGCCCAAGCAGTTTCTGGCCATCCTGCTGGGACTGGTGCTGTTTCTGGTGCTGGGACTGTTCCTCCGGGATCTCAGCCGCACCCAGCGCATCCGGTGGCTCATGGCCGCGGCGGCCATCGGCCTGCTGGGCCTGACGCTGGTGGCGGGCACCCGGAAGTACGGCGCCGCCAACTGGATCTCCATCGGCGGCATGTCCTTCCAGCCCTCGGAGCTGGCCAAGATCTGCTATATCTTCGCCGGGTCCGCCACGCTGGAGCGGCTGTTCCGGAAGCGGAACCTGGGACTGTTCATCCTCCTCACCGGCGTATGCATCGGCTGCCTGGGGCTCATGAGCGACTTCGGCACCGCCGCCATCTTCTTTGTCACCTTCCTGGTCATCGCCTACCTCCGCTCCGGCGACTTCGCCACCCTGGCCCTGATCTGCGGTGGAGGCGTCTTCGGCGTGGGTATTATATTGCAGTTTAAGCCCTATATATTGAACCGATTCGCCGCCTGGGGCCATGCCTGGGAGAACGCCTCCACCTCCGGCTTCCAGCAGACCCGCACCATGTCCGCCGCCGCCTCCGGCGGCCTGGTGGGCATGGGAGCCGGCAACGGCTGGCTCCACCGGGTCCCGGCGGCGGACACGGATCTGGTGTTCGGCATGGTCTGCGAGGAGTGGGGACTGATCATCGCCCTGCTGGCGGTGGCGTCCATCGTGACGCTGGCGGTGTTCGCCGCCCGGGCCTGCGGCGTGGGACGGTCCAGCTTCTACACCATCGCGGGCTGCGCGGCGGCGTCGCTGATGGTGTTCCAGACCTGCCTGAACGTGTTCGGCTCCGTGGACATCCTGCCCCTCACCGGCGTGACCTTTCCCTTCGTGTCCAACGGCGGGTCCGCCATGATGTCCGCCTGGGGGCTGCTGGCCTTCCTGAAGGCCACGGACACCCGGGAAAACGCCAGCTTCGCCACCAGCATGAAGCTGCGGCGGCGGATGGAGGAGGCCTCCGCCCGGCGGGTGGAGACGGCGGACGGCGCGTTCCATGAGCCGGACAGAAAGGAGCGGACCGATGAAGAAGATTGAGCGCCGGGCGGTGGTGTGCATTCTGCTGGCGCTGCTGCTGGCGGCGGGTACGCTGGTGTTCGTGGTGCGCTGGTTCGTCAGCGGCGGCAGCTGGGTGTCTGCGGCCTTCAACCGCCATCTGTACAACACCTCCGGCCAGCTGGCGGCGGGCACGGTGCTGGACCGGGACGGCGACGTCCTCACCACCGTGGACGGCAGCGGCAAGCGCACCTATTACAGCAATGAGACGGTCCGGAAGGCAACCCTCCACGTGGTGGGGGACTTGCAGGGCAATATCGGTACCGGCGCCCTCAACGCCTTCGCTGACCGTCTGACGGGCTACGGGATCGTCAACGGCGCCTTCGGCGCCCAGCGGGGGTCGGAGATGTATCTCACCATTGACGCCCGGTACAACTACGAGGCCTATCAGGCCCTGAATGGCCGCGCCGGGACGGTGGCGGTGTACAACTACAAGACGGGAGACATCCTGTGTCTGGTGTCCGCCCCGTCCTACGATCCCCTGAACGTGCCCGCCGACATCGAGACCAATGACCGGTACAAGGGAGCGTACCTGAACCGGTTCCTGTCCTCTACCTTCACGCCGGGGTCCGTGTTCAAGACCGTGACGCTGGCGGCGGCCATCGAGACGCTGCCGGACCTGGACAGCCGCACCTGGACCTGCGAAGGCAGCGTCCGCGTCGGAGACGACACCATCGTCTGCTCTGGCGTCCACGGGGAACAGGACATCGGCGCGGCCCTGACCAACTCCTGCAACGTGGCTTTCGCCCAGATCGCGGAGGAGCTGGGGGGTTCCACCCTGAAGAAGTACACGGAGCGGGCGGGCCTGACGTCCAGCTACTCCATCGACGGGCTGTCCACCGCCAAGGGAACCTTCAGCTTTGAGAACATCTCCGATGCGGACCTGGGCTGGGCGGGCATCGGCCAGTACCACGACATGGTGAATCCCTGCGCCCTGATGGTGTACATGGGGGCTGTCGCAAACGGCGGCAAGGCCGCCGTGCCCCGGATCATCGACAAGACGGTGAACTCCCTGGGGCTGTACAACCCGGTGCGTATGACGGAGCGGACCGGGAAGCTCATCAGCGAGGATACGGCTGAAAAGCTGGCGGACATGATGGCGGACACGGCGGAGAGCTACGGCCCCCAGCGGTTCCCCAACATGGACCTGTGCGCCAAGTCCGGCACCGCCGAGGTGGGGGCGGATCAGAAGCCCCACGCCTGGTTCGCCGGGTTCCTGCGGAACGAGGACGCTCCCTACGCCTTCGTGGTGCTGGTGGAGAACGGCGGCAGCGGCAGCTCCGTGGCGGGCACCGTGGCGGGGAAGGTGCTGGACATCATGGTCAACGGGTACTGAACCCGGTGTGATCAGGAGCAAAAAATACCGGAGGATACGGGAAACCGTATCCTCCGGTGTGCGTTATTAGGGAAGTACGCCGATGCCCTCACGCCAGCGGGACACCGAAGCCGAACCACAGCAGGTTCCGCAGAGCGCAGTTCACCGCCAGCAGGACCAGAAAGGCGTACAGCCACCGGATGTCCCACCGCAGGACCCATCCACGGCGGCCCCGGAGCCGCCAGAGGGTCTGGCTTGCCAGATACCCGCCTGCGGAGACGGCGGCGAAGGGCACAGCGGGGTGATAATACATCGACCGCACCACCTGACCGTGGGCCAGCGCCGTCAGGGCGCGGGTGCCGCCGCAGCCGGGGCAGTAGATGTGGAACCGGCTGTAGAACCAGCAGGCGCTGACGGTGGGCCGTCCCAGGGGGAAGCGCCACAGGAGATACCCGGCGGCCAGCAGTCCCAGCGCCGCCCACAGGGCGGGATAGACCTCCCGGTCCGTGACGGGACCTCTGGACGGCGCTTCGGAGGGAGCGCTCATTTCAGCAGATGGAACTGGCCCAGCAGGGGGACCTCCTTTTCCTCGCCGTTGATAGCGGCGACGAAGCCCATAATGGCGCAGATCACGCAGAAGATGCCCCAGATCCAGCCCACGCAGGGGATGACGCCCAGCAGGCTGGCGATCCAGATGACCAGGGCCTGGTTCACGTGGAATTTGGAGTCCTCCCGCTGGCCCAGCAGCAAGGCGATGATCAGTCCGATGGGGGTGATATAGGCCACGATATCCGTTGTTCTCTTATCCATGGTAGTTCTCCTTATCATTCAATCGATCTGGCTGTTGTTCACTGAGGGTAGTGTATCACATTATCCGGAAAATACAAGGGCGGAAACAGAAAGGACCGCAGGGCGCGGCGGCCCGGCGGTCCGATGGGTCATGAGGGAGTGCCGTTCCGCTCCAGGTCCAGCAGCGCCAGACCGTACTCGCTGAGATAGGGCTCCAGGAACTCGTTGGACAGAGTGAAGACGTGGGGACCGGAGGCGTAGCAGCCCAGCTCATAGGGGGCGTAGCTCACCGTCATGCCGCCGGCGTCAAAACTGACGGTGTAGGTGGTCCAGTTGGCCAGGATGTCCTCGTAGTCCTCCCAGTAGAACTCCGCCATGGAGGTCTCGGCCTGCAGAGCGGCGGCCCGTGCCTGCCGGGCCAGATCCGCCGCCACCGCCTCCTCGAACCGGATCTCATCCTGGGCGATCACCGGCAGGCTGAGGAACGCGCCGTCATCCAGATCAAAAGTCCAGGAGCAGAAGCCGGTGTTGGGATGGGCGCCGCCGTAATAGCTGTAGGTGGAGGCCAGAACGCTGACCAGATGGTCTGTGGTGTAGACGGTGTAGGTCAGGGAGTCCTGATAGTACATGCCGTATTCCAGGAACATCTCCGGCCGCAGCTCATAATCCGCCAGGGCCATATCCTTCACGTCCTCCATTTCGGAGCGCCAGGCGTCAAAGGCGGCGTTGAAGGTGTTGACCACCAGCAGGGCCTGTTCCTCCGCCGGGGTGGAGGCCGTCTCCAGCGTCTCGCCGTCCCTGCGGAGGGCACGGAGCACCGGCAGCTCATAGCGGGAGGAGATGAGCTTCACGCCGTCCTCGGAGAAGGACTCGCTCTCCAGGACCTCCGTCTCCACCGCATAGGTGATGCCCACCTCCCGGGGCGTCTGAGGGACCATCCCCACGGAGGAGGCGGCGGTGCCCATGGCCTCGTACTGCACGGAGACGGAGCGGTCTACCATCATGGAGGCGGAGGCGGCGCCGCAGCCGCACAGCAGTCCGGCGCACAGAAGGCAGGATGTGATATGAGTAACAAGTGTCTTCATGGAGATCCCTCCCTTGGGTGCGGCTGAAGACCGCGCCGTCAGCCGCGGTCCCACGGCCTGGGACGGCGGCTGCTCCAACGGGCCCCGGACGCGCTGCGGACTTGTCCGGCGGTCCATACCGGCCGGACGCGGAGCGATTATATCATCACCGGCCCGGTCCTCCACTCGCTGCCGCCCGCGGCGGCGCTGAGATCGGGATAGGCCAGGGCATAGAGGTCCGTGGCCCGCACCTCCAGGGCGAACAGCGCCTGGGCGGCGGGGCTCAGCTGCCGCACATCGGCGGGCTTCGTCAGTACCGGGACGGCGGCGGTCTTCCGCATCCGGGCCAGCAGGGTGCGGCCCGTCTCGTTGGCGGCCAGCACCCGGAGATAGGGGACCGTCTCCGGAAAGTCCTCCGGCGTCAGCCCCAGATACGCCCACAGGACCATCCGGCGGAGCCGGGCATGGGCGTAGCGCTTCGTCTTGGCGTCCTCCAGCAGGGCGTCCAGGGTGGCGGCGGACCGGCTGGCGGCGTACAGGCGGCGGTACAGGCCCTCACGGCCCTGATCCAGGGCGGCGAAGTCCGCCTCGCTCATGCTCCGCAGCCGGGACAGAATGGCCCGCTGACAGGTCTCCAGCAGCACAGGAGCCCGGCCCGCGTCCTCCTCGCTTCTGTACAGCGGGGCCATGGACGGCGCCATCAGGGACAGAGCGTCCTCACGCCGCCCCTGCCGCAGCAGCCGCCGGATGGCGCCGGCGGAGCCGGGGACGGCGTCGGCGCTGTCGTGGGCCCCGCCCTCCCGGAGAAAGGCCAGCGGCCGGATGGCGCTGTTCCGCAGCAGCAGGGCTTTGCAGTATTCCACGCCCAGATTGTTGTTGGGGGTCTCCAGTAGGGCGGCCTTCTCCGGCCCCAGCAGCTCCCGCACCACCGACTGGCGGCAGGCGGCGAAGCTCATGCCCTCGTTCAGAAAACGCCGGACTCCGGCGTGATATGCCTCCGTGGTGAGACAGCGGGCGATCTCTGTCAGCACGGCCGCGTCGCCGCACTCGCTGCCGAAGGCCAGATGGGTGACGGCACCGGTGGCCGCCAGAACCTCCACGCCGCCGGCGGCGAACCGCTCCGCCGAGCTGACGGCCCAGGGCAGGGGCAGCTCCAGCACCAGGTCCGCGCCGTCCCGCACGGCGGCCTCCGCCCGGACGTGCTTGCGCAGGATGGCGGCACCGCCCCGCTGGACGAACTGTCCGCTCATGGCACAGACCACGGCGGTGTCCGGACCCAGCGTCTCCCGGACGCGGGCCATCAGGCCCGTATGGCCGGTATGCAGGGGATTATACTCAGCTATGATACCAGCGACTTGCATATAATTCACCCTGATTCGATGACAAAAAAGTGACATTTCGGTAAAAATGCAGGTTGTAACCTGCGGAGGATTTGCTATAATATATGGTAACATTGCGTTTCCCTTGGAAAATTTACGGAAAACGCATGCTGAACACAACTGTATTTTACACGAAAAACGGGATATCCGCAAGAGGGTCCCACGAAAGAGGAGTCAACATCATGAACATTCTCGTCATCAACGCAGGCAGTTCCTCCCTGAAGTATCAGCTGCTGAACCCCGACACCGGCGATCTGCTGGCCAAGGGCCTGTGCGAGCGCATCGGCATCGACGGCAAGTTCACCTACAAGCCCCAGATCGAGGGCAAGGAGACCCTGAGCGCCGTGGACGTGGCCATGCCCACCCATGCCGAGGCCATCCAGGCCGTGCTGGACGCTCTGGTGGACGCCAAGAACGGCGTCATCGGCTCCATGCAGGAGATCGATGCCGTTGGCCACCGGGTGGTGCACGGCGGCGAGGCCTTCAACCAGTCCGTGGTCATCACCGACGAGGTGCTGAAGGCCATTGAGGACTGCATCCCCCTGGCCCCCCTCCACAATCCCGCCAACCTGACCGGCATCCGTGCCTGCCAGAAGGTGATGCCCGGCGTGCCCATGGTGGCCGTGTTCGACACCGCCTTCCATCAGACCATGCCCGCCAAGGCTTATATGTACGCCCTGCCCTACGCCTACTATGAGACCGACAAGGTCCGCCGCTACGGCTTCCACGGCACCAGCCACAAGTATGTCTCCGGCCGCGCCGCCGCCATGCTGGGCAAGAAGCCCGAGGAGCTGAAGCTGGTCTCCTGCCACCTGGGCAACGGCTCCTCCATCGCCGCCGTGGACTGCGGCAAGAGCGTGGACACCTCCATGGGCTTCACCCCCCTGGCCGGTCTGCCCATGGGCACCCGCTCCGGCGACCTGGATGCCGGCATCCTCCAGTATCTGATGAACAAGTACGGCATGGGCATCGACGAGATGCTGAACGTGCTGAACAAGAAGTCCGGCGTGGAGGGCCTGTCCGGCGTCAGCTCCGACTTCCGCGATCTGGAGAACGCCGCCGCCGAGGGCAATCAGCGTGCCCTGCTGGCCGAGGAGAAGTTCGCCTATGAGGTGAAGAAGTACGTGGGCGCCTACGCGGCGGCCATGGGCGGCGTGGACGCCATCATCTTCACCGCCGGCGTGGGTGAGAACGACAAGGGCATCCGCGCCATGGTCTGCCAGGGCCTGGAGTACATGGGCGTGAAGCTGGACGCCGAGGCCAACAACGTCCGGGGCAAGGAGTGCGTCATCTCCACCGCTGACTCCAAGGTGAAGATCCTGCTGATCCCCACCAACGAAGAGCTGATGATCGCCAAGGACACCGCCGCTCTGACCCAGAAGTAAGAGTTCCGCTGCACCGAAAGAATTTGTCCGCCCGCAGGGGCGGACAAATTCAGCTTGCCGAAAACTTGCTGTCAGCGGACAGACTGAAAGAAGCAGGAAGGGGAGCTCGAGGGGGCGGAGCCCGCCTCGAATCAAATCAAATGTCTGCAAAAAGCCTGCGGCAGCAGGCGTTTGCGCCGCACAGCGGCAGGTTTTCAGACCGCTGTGCGGTCAGAAAACCGAGACATTATTCGGGCGCTGAAAAGGTCCGCAGGACTTTTTCAGCAGCCTGAATTTGTCCGCCCGCAGGGGCGGACAAATTTTACCACATTTACCACAAGGAGGAACCTATGAAGATCGGACTGCAATTCGCCATGCCGGAGGAGTTCCACGCCCTGCCAGGGGCCAAGGATCTGGAGCCGGTGGAGACCGTCTCCGGCGTGCCCTTCTATCAGGCGGCGCCGGGCATCCTGGCCTGCGCCGGCGGCATCAGCAAGGTCAACGCCGCCATGGCCGCCGAGATCTTTTGCCTGAAATACGGCGTGGACATGATCATCAACGCCGGCGTGGCCGGTTGCGCCACGGACCTGCCGGTGGGCTCCCTCATCGTGGCGTCGGAGTTCGTCCAGCACGACGTGGACACCACCGCCATCGGAGACCCCGTGGGTCTGGTATCCACGGTGAACCGGGTGGCCTTCCCCACCTGGGAGCCGGAGCGGTGCGCGGCCATCCTGAAGGACCTGGGCTTCAACGCCGGCATCGGCCGGGTGGCCACCGGCGACTGGTTCGCCGTCAAGGGCGACCGCTCCGCCTGGATCCGGGACACCTTCCAGCCCACCCTGGTGGAGATGGAGGGCTGCGCCATCGCCCAGGTGTGCCTGCGGAACAACGTGAAGTTCGTGGCGGTGAAGTCCGTGTCGGACCACCTGTTCCGGGAGAACAACGCCGAGGAGTTCTTCGACTTCCAGCAGGCTCTGACGGACCTGGGACGTCTGCTGCTGCCCCTGGCCCAGACCTTGCAGAAGGAAGAACCCTGAAGACCGTTTCGATTCGTGCCGCCGGCCGGCGGCGGAAAGGGAAGACGATATGGAAGAACTGGAACGCATCGCCAGCTTTACCGTGGACCACACCAAGCTCCAGCCGGGACTGTACCTGTCCCGCCGGGACGGGGACATCCTGACCTTCGACCTGCGGTTCAAAAAGCCCAACACCGGCGACCTGCTGACCAACAGCGAGATGCACTCCGTGGAGCATCTCATCGCCACGCTGCTGCGGAACTCCGAGGACCAGGAGGCGGTGGTCTACTTCGGCCCCATGGGCTGTCAGACCGGCTTCTACTTCCTGTTCAACAACCAGCTGCTGTCCTGCGAGGGGGCCATCCAGCTTTTGCAGGAGGTCTTTGCCAAGGCGGCGGACTTTGCGGGGGAGATGCCCGGCAGGAGCGCCATGGAGTGCGGCAACTACGCCAATCTGGATGTGGACACCGGCAAGGCGGTCTGCCGCTGGTACGCGGAGCTGATCTCCGATTGGACCGTGGAAAAACTGGCCTACTGACCCGCCGCAAATGCCCTTTGCGTGACAACCGGCCCCAGTCTGTGATAGACTGGGGCCAGAACTTTTCCGGGAGGGACTTCCACGGCGCCGGGGAAAATTCCGCCGCCTGACCGGAAAAGCGGATTTTTTCCGCCAAACCTGTTGACATTTTGAAAACGGACTGTTATACTTGATAAGCCGCTTTGAATGGGTCTACAAGTGCGCCCTGCGCGCCGCCCCCGACAGCGAGCCCGTATTGAAGGAGTTGAAAACACAATGAACGCTATCATCGAGACCGGCGGCAAGCAGTACAAGGTCGCGGAGGGCGACGTCCTGTTCATCGAGAAGCTGGACGTCAACGCCGGCGACACCGTCAAGTTCGACAAGGTCCTGGCCATCCTGGACGGCGACAACGCCACCTTCGGCACCCCCGTGGTGGAGGGCGCTTCCGTGGAGGCCACCGTCGAGAAGAACGGCAAGGGCAAGAAGATCCGTATCTTCAAGTACAATCCCAAGAAGGGTTACCGCAAGCGCCAGGGCCATCGTCAGCCCTACACCAAGGTGACCATCGGCAAGATCTCCGTGTAAGATGACCACCGTCACCTTTCACATGGAGGGCGACCGGCTCACCGGCTTCGACTCCCAGGGGCACAGCGGCTACGCCGAGGAGGGCGCGGACATCGTCTGCGCCGCCGTCACCAGCGCCATCCGCCTGGTGGAGGCCACGGTGAACGATGTGCTGGGCCTGGCCGCGTCGGTGAAGGTCCGGGAACAGGACACCCGCATTGAGCTGCGGCTCCCCGGCGGTCTCTCGCCGGAGGCGGAGTACGCCTGCCAGTCCCTGCTGACGGGACTGATGGTGTATTTCGCGGAGCTTCACGACGAGTATCCTGAAAACATCGAGGTTCTGGAGGAAGAGTGATTCCTCCCCATTCTAAAATCTACAGAAAGGATGGTCCCTAACATGATCCGTATCGGTTTACAGTTCTTCGCCCACAAAAAGGGCGGCGGCTCCACCAAGAACGGCCGTGACTCTCAGGCCAAGCGCCTGGGTCCCAAGCGGGCTGACGGCCAGTTCGTCAAGGCCGGCAACATTCTGGTGCGCCAGCGGGGCACCCACATCCATCCGGGTGTGAACGTGGGCATGGGCACCGACAATACGCTGTTCGCCAAGGCTGACGGCGTGGTGCGTTTCTCCCACCTGGGCAAAGACCGCAAGCAGGTCTTCATCGAGACTGTCGCGGAATAACTGGCTGACAGAACGGCCCCCGGACGCTTGTCCGGGGGCCGTTTTCTGCGGGGTCGTTTCCTGAAAAAGAAAGGTCATCCGCTGCGGGGGGAGCTCGAGGGGGCGGAGCCCGCCTCGAATGGGATCGGATGTCTGCAAAAAGCCTGCGGCAGCAGGCGTTTGCGCCGCACAGCGGCAGGTTTTTGGAACGAACAGCGTTCCAAAAATCGAGACATCAGGCAGAGCGGCAAAAGCATTCGTTTTTGCCGCTCTGCCGCCCCCCGGACAAGCGTCCGGGGGGCGTTTTTCACAGAGCGCCGCCGGTGCGAAACCGCCGGATTTGCCCCATTGTCTTGACGAGTGCCGGTGTTTTCGCTAAAATGGACGAAACTGGACATTCTAATGACAAGACATCAATTTTGAGAGGATACAGAGATGGCAACAACATTCATCGATAAAGCCCGTATCACCGTCCGGGCGGGCAACGGCGGCAACGGCGTGGTGGCCTTCCACCGGGAGAAGTACGTGGCCGCCGGCGGTCCCGACGGCGGCGACGGCGGACGGGGCGGCTCCATCATTCTCCAGGTGGACGACAACATGTCCACCCTGATGGACTTCCGCTACAAGCGCAAGTACGTGGCCCCCAACGGCGCCGACGGCCAGGGCGCCCGGAAGTCCGGCAAGGACGGTGCGGACCTGATCATCAAGGTGCCCCTGGGCACGCTGGTGCGGGACGCCGAGACCGGCGAGATCATGAAGGACATGTCCGACCGGGAGCCCTTCGTCCTGTGCCGGGGCGGCCGGGGCGGCTGGGGCAACATGCACTTCGCCACCCCCACCCGGCAGGTGCCCCGGTTCGCCAAGGGCGGCCTTCCCGGCGAGGCCCATGACGTGATCCTGGAGCTGAAGCTGCTGGCGGACGTGGGCCTCATCGGCTTCCCCAACGTGGGCAAGTCCACGCTGCTGAGCGTGGTGTCCAAGGCCCAGCCCAAGATCGCCAACTACCACTTCACCACCCTGTACCCCAACCTGGGCGTGGTGTGGGTGGACGAGGGCGTCAGCTTCGTCATGGCGGACATCCCCGGCATCATCGAGGGCGCCAGCGAGGGCGCGGGCTTGGGTCACGACTTCCTGCGGCACATCGACCGCTGCCGCCTGCTGGTCCACGTGGTGGACGTCTCCGGCAGCGAGGGCCGGGACCCGGTGGCGGACTTCGACGCCATCAACGAGGAGCTGAAGCAGTACAGCGCCGAACTGACCAACCGCCCCCAGATCGTGGCCGCCAACAAGGTGGACATCATGGAGGATCCGGAAAATCTGGAGCGGCTGCGGAAGCACGCGGAGGAACTGGGCTATCCCGTGTTCGAGATCTCCGCGGCGGCCCACATGGGAACCCGGGAGCTGGTGAAGAAGGTGGCGGAGATGCTGTCCGTGCTACCGCCGGTGCGGGTGTTCGAGCCGGAGTACGTGCCCCAGCCCCCCAAGCCGGACACGGACCAGCCCCTGGACATCCAGCGGGTGGACGACGGCCACACCTGGATCGTGGAGGGCCCCTGGCTGGCCCGGGTCATGTCCAACACCAACTTCAGCGACTACGAGAGCCGGATGTACTTCGACAAGACCCTGCGGGAGTCCGGCCTGTTCCAGCGTCTGGAGGAGATGGGCATTCAGGACGGCGACACCGTCTCCATGTACGACTTCGAGTTTGAATATCAACGGTAAACAACAGTGCGCCGGGAGAGATCCCGGCGCGCTCAGGCTGTCGAAAAAGTCCGATGGACTTTTTCGACAGCCTTCACAATGCCTCGCTTTTCTGCCCGCGCAGCGGGCCGAAAAGCTGCCGCTGCGCGGCGCAAACGCCTGCTGACACAGGCTTTTTGCAGGCATTCAATCCAACACGAGGGGGCTCCCGCCCCCTCGTACTCCCCCTGCAAAAAAGGACTCTTTTCCTTCAGACAGGGTTTTTCGACAAGCTGAGCGCGCCGGGAGAGATCCCGGCGCGCTGTGTGTTACTGGCCATCCTCTTCCGTCAGGTGCATCACCGACACCTCGTAGGCGGTGCGCTCCTGGGGGCCGTCCTCCGTGACCTTGGTGTAGAGCCGGCTCTGGACGCGGCCCTCCAGAGCCAACCGATCCCCCACCCCACGGCTGCTGAGGAGGGAGGCCAGCTGCCCCCAGGCGATCACCGGCAGATAGTCCGCCCGGCCGTACCGGCGGGGCACCGCCAGCATCAGGTCGCAGATGCTCCGGCCCAGGGGCGTCCGGCGGTATACCGGCGGCTTGCACAGCGTGCCGGACAGGAGAATGCGGTTCTCCGGCGTGCCGGTGCCCGGTTCCGCCTCCCGGGCGAAGACCGTCAGCACCAGACGGCTGCCGTGTCCGCTGCGGTTGTTGAAGGACCGGAACTGTCCCCGGATCCGCAGGGGCGCCTCCGGCGCCGCCAGGGGCAAATACCGCTCCGTCACCAGAACGGGCAGGAGGTCCGCCTGTCCCGACAGGCGGGGAACGGACAGAGAGAAGCGGTAAAAGCGGGTCCCGTGGTTTTCGTGGGAGAGGACGGGGGCGGTGAGGACCCGGCCCTCCAGCTCCACCTGATTGCGGCTGATCTCATCCATATCGTACACCTCGGTCGTAAGTATCTTTCATACAGGATTGGGAGACGCCGGTGAAGGCGTGTCCCGTAAGCTCACTATCAGGCTATGAGGGGTTTGTCCGGAATAGACCAGCTTTTTCAGGCGCGGCCTTGACAATCCGGCGGCGCTGTGCTAGATTATAGGACGTTCATCGGAGGGCTTGTGATCGCAATCGCAAAGCTGGATAAGATGCCGGGTGCGCCCGGGGTCTTAGCCGGCTTTTCTTTTTGCCCGGAAAGAAGGAGGAGAACCATGGAACGGGAACACGATTTTACCCAGGGACCCATTTTGTCCGCCCTGCTGCGATTCGCGCTGCCGGTGCTGCTGGCGCTGCTGCTGCAGGCCATGTACGGCGCGGTGGATTTGCAGGTGGTGGGGAGATTCGGCGCGGCGGCGGACATCTCCGCCGTCTCCACCGGCAGCCAGATCATGCAGACCGTCACCATGGTCATCACGGGCCTGGCCATGGGCGTCACGGTGCTGCTGGGCCAGAAGATCGGCGAGGGCAGGCCCGACGAGGCGGGCCGCACCGTGGGCTGCGGCATCTGCCTGTTCGCCGCGGTGACGCTGATCGTCACCGCCGTCATGCTGCTGGCGGCGCCGGGAATGGCGGTGGTGATGCAGGCCCCGGCGGACGCCTTCGACGGCACGGTGCGGTACGTCCGCATCTGCTCCGCGGGGGCGGTGTTCATTGTGGCCTACAACATCCTGGGCAGCATCTTCCGGGGGCTGGGGGACTCCAACATGCCCCTGATCACCGTGGCCATCGCCTGTTTTTTCAACATCGCCGGGGACCTGCTGCTGGTGGGGGGCTTCGGCATGGGGGTGGCGGGAGCCGCCGTCGCCACCGTGGCCGCCCAGGGCATCAGCGTGGCCCTGTCCATGGTCATCATCCGCCGCCGGAAGCTGCCCTTTGCCCTGACCCGGGCGGACATCCGCTTTGACCGGGAAATCACCGGCCGCATCCTCCGGCTGGGCAGTCCGGTGGCCCTCCAGGACCTGCTGGTGAGTTTGTCCTTCCTGGCCATCATCGCCATCGCCAACGCCATGGGCACCGTGGCCTCCGCCGGTGTGGGCGTGGCGGAGAAGATGTGCGCCTTCGTGATGCTGGTGCCCTCCGCCTATATGCAGTCCATGTCCGCCTTCGTGGCCCAGAACATCGGCGCGGGACGGGAGGACCGGGCACGGCGGGCGCTGGCCTGCGGCATCGCCTCCTCCGTGGCGGCGGGACTGCTGATGGGCTGGGCGGCGTTCTTCCACGGGGACGTGCTGGCGGGACTGTTCGCCAGGGACACGGCGGTCATCGCTGCCGCCTGGGAGTATCTGAAGGCCTACGCCATCGACTGTCTGCTGACCAGCTTCCTGTTCTGCTTCACCGGCTACTTCAACGGCTGCGGACAGACCGTGTTCGTCATGTTCCAGGGCTTCGCCGGGGCGCTGGGCGTCCGGCTGCCCATGGCGTTCCTCGTGAGCCGGTTGTCGCCGGGATCGCTGTTCCATCTGGGACTGTCCACCCCCGCCTCCACCGTGGTACAGATCGCCCTGTGCGGCGGGTACTTCCTGCGGCGGAAGCGCGGAGACGCGCAGGCATAACGAAACAGGCGCGTGGCAAACTGCCGCGCGCCTGCTGCTATTTTGGGAAAAAATATATTAAAACTGATTAAAACGGTTCAAACCGTTTTATAGCGCGAAGCGCGTTCAGTTTTTATGAGACGCCGAATTGTGCCTCTGCACAATTCGAGCGTGCGCAGCACGCGGGATTCTTGATGAAACTTTTTCATCAAGAATCAGTATCACTCCTGGCCCGGGACCTGGGGCAGGGTGGCGAAGCTGGCCTCCAGCTCGGCGTCAGAGGGGATATAGTCGCTCATCTCGCCGTTGTGGAACTTCTCGTAGGCCACCATGTCGAAGTAACCGGTGCCCGTCAGGCCGAAGACGATAGTCTTCTCCTCGCCGGTCTCTTTGCACTTCAGCGCCTCGTCGATGGCCACCCGGATGGCGTGGCTGGACTCGGGGGCGGGAAGGATGCCCTCCACCCGGGCGAACTGCTCCGCCGCCTCAAAGACCTTGGTCTGCTCCACGGAGCGGGCCTCCATGTAGCCGTCGTGGTACAGCTGGGACAGGATGGAGCTCATGCCGTGATACCGCAGGCCGCCGGCGTGGTTGGGAGAGGGGATGAAGTTGCTGCCCAGGGTGTACATCTTGGCCAGGGGGCAGACCTTGCCGGTGTCGCAGAAGTCATAGGCGAAGCGGCCCCGGGTGAAGCTGGGGCAGGAGGCGGGCTCCACGGCGATGATCTGATAGTCCTTCTCGCCCCGGAGCTTCTCGCCCATGAAGGGGGAGATCAGGCCGCCCAGATTGCTGCCGCCGCCGGCGCAGCCGATGATGATGTCGGGGACGATGTTGTACTTGTCCAGCGCCGCCTTGGTCTCCAGACCGATGATGGACTGGTGAAGCAGCACCTGATTCAGCACGCTGCCCAGCACGTAGCGGTAGCCGGGGGTGGAGGTGGCGGCCTCCACGGCCTCGCTGATGGCGCAGCCCAAGGAGCCGGTGGTGCCGGGATGCTCCTTCAGGATGGCCTTGCCGATGTTGGTGGTCTCGGAGGGGGAGGGGGTGACGGAGGCGCCGTAGGTCCGCATGACCTCCCGGCGGAAGGGCTTCTGCTCATAGCTGACCTTCACCATGAACACCTTGCAGTCCAGGCCGAAGTAGGAGCAGGCCATGGACAGGGCGGTGCCCCACTGGCCGGCACCGGTCTCGGTGGTGACGCCCTTCAGCCCCTGCATCTTGGCGTAGTACGCCTGGGCGATGGCGCTGTTCAGCTTGTGGGAGCCGGAGGTGTTGTTGCCCTCGAACTTGTAGTAGATCTTCGCCGGGGTCTGGAGCTTCTCCTCCAGGCAGTAGGCCCGCACCAGCGGGGCGGGACGGTACATCTTGTAGAAGTCCCGGATCTCCTGGGGGATGGGAATATAGGCGGTATCGTCGTCCAGCTCCTGGCGGATCAGCTCGTCGCAGAACACGGGCCGCAGATCCTCAAAGGCCATGGGCTGGCCGGTGCCGGGATTCAGCAGGGGCGCGGGCTTGACCTTCATGTCCGCCCGGACGTTGTACCAGGCCGCGGGCATCTCGGACTCTTCCAGATAGATCTTGTAGGGGATGTTGTTGTCGTACTTCATGGTGTGTCTCCTTTCGTCCTGCGGCCCTTTGGGGAAAAGGAAACAAAAAAGACCTCTGTCCCATCAAAGGACCTAAATGAATAGGGTCCTTTGGGACAAAAGTCTGAAACTTCTGCGGTGCCACCCAAATTGGCGAATTCCTCGCCCGCTCGGCGACGTGCCATCACACGTCTTTCCCTGATAACGGGGGAAAAGCCCGTCGGCGCTTACTGGCTCACGCGTTCAGCCCGCCCTCCGCAGTCCATTCGTCAGAGCCGTCTCTGCTGCCATCCCACCACCGGCAGCTCTCTGAAAGAGGGGTTCTCTGCTTACTCGTCTGCGTCATCGGTTTTCTGCTTTGAACTTGTGGAGAGTATACTCCCCGGAAAGCGGAAATGTCAAGGGCCAATTTTGATTTTGGCGGACTGCTGAAATTTCACTGCGGTAAATCGTTGAATTGGACAAAAGGGACCCGCCGCAAAACAGCGGGTCCCTTTTCACGTACACAGCTGTTCCCGCATCCGGCCCGCAAAGGCGGCCAGACGGTCCTCGATGCCGGGGAGGCGCATGGCGGAGCCTTTGTCGTTGGCGGTCTCCAGCAGGCAGGCCATGGGGGGCAGATAGAACCCCTTGTTCATGGACAGCGCCCCGATGAGCTGCCGGGCCACGATGTCGCCGCCGGAGTAGCCGGACACCACGATGCCGTAGACGGCCTTGTTGGTGAAGGGGGTGGTGCGGTACAGGGCCGTCAGGCGGTTGATGGCCGCCGTCAGGTTGGCGGCCAGGGCGTCGTTGTAGTTGGGGCACAGCAGCACCAGGGCGTCGGTGTCCCGCACCGCCGGATAGACCTCCTGCACCATGACGCCGCCGTAGAAGCAGCCGCCCTTCTCACCGAAGTGGAGACAGGTGGTGTAGGGGCACCCGGCGCAGTCCTCCATGGTGCCGTTCCGCAGGCCGATCTCCGTGATGTCGCACCGGTCCGCCAGCCGGTACCGCACCGCGCCCCACAGGTCCAGGGTGTTGGAGGTCCGGCGGCTGGAGGCGTGGAGCACCGTTATCCGGGGCCGGGGATGCCGCACCGGCGCGAAGTCCAGGATCCGGGCCGCCAGATCCCGGGCCGCCAGACGGTAGGCGTCCTCCAGGGAGCAGTCCGCGTTTTTCGCCTGGACGGTGAAGTTCCGCAGGTCCCCAGTGGCCTCCACCAGGGGCCGGCCCACCAGCAGGCACCCCGCCTGATTGGCCGCCAGGGCCAGATCCCGGGCGGCGGCTTTCGTGTACAGGTCGCTGGGGCCGTCCACCAGAATGCCGCCCACGGACCCGGCCAGACAGCCGGGATGCCGCCGGAGATACGCCAGCAGGGGCCAAAGTCCGTCGTTCATGCCGGCGTCGTCCAGGGGGACGGCGAACAGGATGCGGGCATGGGAGACGGGCCCCTCCAGCCGGGTCAGCACCCGGGCCGGATGGCCCTTCAGGGCGTATTCCAGCGTGGTGGTGAACCGTTCCCCGGCGATGCCGCCGGGGCAGATGACGGTCAGCAGATCAGACATGGGGCTGTCTCCTTCCAAATCGAGTTTCCGGAGCGCCTGCCGGGAACGCGCCCCGGGTCAGATGATCCCGGCCAGGATCTGCTCCGTCTCCCGCAGCCGGGCGAACAGGCCGTCCGGCAGGGACAGGGCCTCCGTCTCCAGACCGGCGGGGGTGTAGCGGTTCCGGCAGCCGAACCAGACGCCGCCCAGATGGACGGAGCCGCAGTGCCACTGGCCCCGCAGCAGCAGAAGCAACTGCAACGCGCCGGAGGAGATGGCCGGGGCCACGTAGGGCTTGAAGCCCATCTCCCGGATGCGGAGGTTGGCCTCCACCACTTCTTTCGTCAGCGCCTGGGAGACATCGTCGTCGTAGTGCGCCACGGAGTTGGCGATGATCAGCCCCTGGCCGTGGGGGCCGAAGCTGCGGCCCTCCGTCAGGAAGGAGCGGTAGGCGTCGTTCTGCTTGGCCAGCGCCGCCGCCCGGGCGTTCATGACGCCCAGACCGAAGCCGTGGACCTGCTCCGGCAGCAGGCCCAGTCCGTCCCACGCACCGTTTTCATCCTCATTGGACGCCAGCCACGCCGCCTTGCACAACGGGTCCACCGGGTCGCTCATGACGATGAACAGCCCCCGGTAATCCGCCGCCCGGGCCTGCCGGGCGTAGTGGGCCACGATGGACCGGTTGGCCTCGAACTGGGCCATCCGCACGTCTTTTACGCCGCTGCCCACGGCGGGGATGGACTTGGTGGCGATGAACACGAACACGTCGCACTCAAACAGGTGGTCCAGGTCCACGGCCACCACCTCCGGGAAGGCATCGTAGTCCCACGGGGCGGAGATCTGGCTCATCTCCGCCACCCACCGCCGGACGGTGCTCTCATTGAGGTCGCAGATGCCGATGGTGCCGATGCAGTCGCCGCCCGCCAGCTTCAGGGCGGTGAGCAGGGTGCTGCCCACGTCGCCCACCGCCAGAATGTGGACCCGCTTTTTGCCGGTGCGGGGGCGGCAGAAGGTCAGGGCCTCCCGCCATCTGGGATGGCGGACGTTGACGGCGGACAGCCGCCGCTCACCGATGGCCCGCAGCACGTCCTCCGGCAGCTCCGGTGCGGGGTTGGGGATGCGGCCGGGGTCCAGCGCCCGGAGATCGTCTGTCTCCGCCGCCAGCTGCCGGGGATCGGAGACGCAGAACAGGGCGCGGCCGTCCGACGGGTCCCGGCTGACCAGGAACCGCTGCGGCGTCTCCGCCGGGGCGTCCGCGTGGGAAAGGGGCAGGTCCGGCAGCAGGGAGGCAGCCGTGGTATCATCAAGGGAATAGCAGTACATGGGTGATCTCTCCTTCAGGCAAAGAAAATCGTTTCAGGACAGGGCGGGCCGGCCGTCGTCCCGGCGGTACAGCACGCCGTCCTCTGCGTAAAAGACGGGGTTCTCCGCGTCACAGACATAGCGGTAGGACACGTGATACCGGGCCACGGCGGCGCCGGTGCCCACGGCCACAGTGTCATAGCCCGTGTCCGCCGCGTGGATCTCCGTGACGGACTTCCCCAGCTCCACGGTGAACACCAGCTCCTCCGCAAGGGGTATGTCCGGACTGGGCTCCAGGGTGGAGCGGTACGCTTCCGGCAGGGTCACGCCGAACCGGACGGGCACGCCCCGGCCATAGTATCCTCCCAGGGCGGTGACGGCCACTCCGTCCACGCTGTCCGGGACGGTGACGGTCATGTGGTCCGGGTCGCCGTCCCAGAGCCAGCTTCCGGCAAAGGCCCGACGGCTGAGGCTGTTGACATAATATTCCTGGGCACCCTCCGTCACCGGCCCGTGATAGAGCATGGCGGCGTCCCGGAGGACGAACAGTCCCGCGGCTGCCAGAGCCAGCAGGAGCAGCAGGACGGGGAGGAGGGTTCGTTTCGCTTTCATGGCGGCGGCTCCTTTCCGGACCGGTCCGGTCACAGGCGCTTGGCGGGATGGGCCTTATTCCAGCACGTTCCGCATCCGCAGCAGGGCCTGGAGGTCGTTGTCCAGGCACAGCGAGGCGGGCAGGTTGGGGTCGTAGGCCAGACAGTTGCCCTTGTCCGGGGACAGCGGCAGGATGACGGCCTCGTTCAGCCGGGACAGGGTCAGGTTCCGGGCGAACCGCTCCCGGTAGGCGGTCTCCAGAGAGGCCAGAATGTCCCGGGAGTTCTCAATGCAGGCCCGGGAGAACCGGAACACGGTCTGGTGGCTGCACTCCTTGTAAAAGTTGGGGAAGGCGTAGGGCAGGATCAGGTTGACGGCGGGGGTCAGGCCGGGCACCGAGGGCTTGGCGCCGCTGACGGTGTCGCCGCCGATGAAGGGATACATGGTGGACTCGATGAACCAGGCCCGCAGGTTGGGGATGAAGTAGACGCAGTCGGCGGCGATGTTCCGGTCCGCCATCAGGTCCCGGCCCCGGGCGGACATGACGCCCACCAGCACCCGGTCGATGGGCACGTCGTACCGGCGGAGCATGGGGTCCAGCACCTGGAAGCGGTTGCTGGAGTGGAGCAGATCGTCCACCAGGATCACGGGGCGGCGGAAGGACTTGATGGTGCGGATCTGGCTCTCCAGAGGGGCGTAGCCGGGGAAGGCCTCGATGGTGAAGGAGCGCAGGTCCGGGGCGAAGACCTTGTCGGTGTGGATGGTCTTGGTGACGGTGTTGGGGATGGCGTTGCCCCGGAGGATCTTGCCGAAGGGGACGCACATCTTGGGGCCCAGCACCCGGGGATGGGTGGGCTCCGCCGGGACGCCGTTGATCTCCACGATCTTCCGCACCAGCCGGTGGTAGATGACCTCCGCGTTGAGGGACAGCACCAGCCCGCCGGGATACAGCTCCGTGATGGCGGCCTGGAACTTCACGTGGGCCTTCCGGACGGCGGCCAGCACATTGCGGTCGGAGGCGAAGGGCTCCTTCAGGGTGGTGGGGATGTTCTGGATGACGGCCACCGGCGCCCGCATGTCCACCAGCATCAGGGGACGGTCCCCCGGCTCGGCGGGCACCGGCAGGAAGCCGGTGCGGCGCATCAGATCGTCCACCTCGGCGGGAGAGGACTCCCGGGGAGCGTAGACGGCGTAGCAGCAGTCGTCGGACAGGGCCTGCACCAGGGCGTCGGTCAGCAGCAGCTGGGGCACGTCATAGTTTCCGCCGGGATGGGGCTGGGCATACAGACCCGTCAGCAGGCACACCCGTCCGGCGGAGTGGGCCCGGATGTAGTTGGCCTGCCGGGCGTCGCCCAGGGCGCTGTACAGTCCCACGGTGTTCACCACCCGCATGGACAGCACGCCCAGGATGCGGCCACGGCCGGTGCGGTCCCGGAGGATCATCAGGGCGTCCCGGGGGTCCAGCTTCACCCGGCGGCCGATGGCCGCCAGGAACTCCTCCAGCTCCCGGACCAGTCCCTCGCCGGGATGGGCGGCGTAGGAGAAGTCCAAAGCGCCCACCCGCATGAGCTGCTTGTACTGGGGCTCCCGGAGGTACAGACTGTTGCGGTAGATGAAGTCCTGCACGCTGGGGTCGATGAGGTTGGAGATATCCCGGCCCAGGTCGATGTTCTCCCGGATGCGGGTGGAGCTGATGTCCTCCAGATGGGTGGGCAGCTGGAGCTGCAGCACCTTGCCCCGGATGCGGGTCAGGTCCGCCTCGATCTCATGGCCGTCGTTGTCGCTGGCCCGGCGGAAGACGATGTGGTTCATGTTCTGGACGGAGCCGGGGGAGGGGGGCGCCTTGTAGGACGAGGCGTTGGCCACCACGTCGGAGCCCACAGCCAGATACAGCTCCCGTCCGGCGAAGACCTCCCGCAGGCGATTCAGGTCGCCGGGATTGGCCAGGTTCACGGGGATGTCGTGGGGGAACAGGTACACGTCGAACTCGTCGGCGATGGACATGCTGACCAGCTGGCGGCGGATGAGGCTGGGCTGGGCCTTCTTAGACCAGGAGAACTCGTCGATGGCCAGATACACCTCGAAGCCCAGGTCCCGGATGTTCTGGACGATGCCCTTGTGGGACAGGGAGAAGGGGTCGAAGGTGCCGGGGAAGAAGGCGGCCTTGTGAGGGATGGTGAACTGGAAGGGACCGCTCTCGATCCGGTGGAGGACGATGAAGCGGTAGATGTGGGACAGGGCGGCGGCGGTGTAGAAGAAGATCAGATCCCCCTCGTCGCCCTCCTGAATGAGGCACAGCACCTTCTTGGCGGTGAGGGTGAACAGGCTGGTCTTCTCCACGTAGGACAGGGTCTGGGAGGCGTACAGCCCCTCGCCAAGGATCCGCAGGGCCTCCTGGCGCACCGGCTCCCGATAGGACGCCAGGCCCCGCAGCAGCAGGCCCATCAGCTGGCGGCGGCGGGCCTCCAGCACGTCCTCCTCCTCATGGAACCGGCCGCCGTACACCGCGTAGTACTCCAGCATGGAGCCGATGGTGCTGAGGGCGGCGGCCACCACGCTGTCGCTGGGGGAGGACAGCAGGGACTGCATCTGGGCGATGACCTCGTCCAGCTCCCGGGGGGTCAGCCACAGGGCGAACCGGCCCAGGTACTCCGGAATGTACTTGGACATCTCCGACTGGCCGGTCTCCAACGACTTGGACAGCTCCACGGCGATCTCGTTCCGCCGGTCCGGCGTCAGGGACGGCGCCAGCGCCAGCAGGGACCCGCCGGCCAGACGCCGCACCACCACGTGCTCGCTGACCTTCATCAGATTGGAGAAGTGGGTGGCGATGTGGAGGACGTTGGGGTTGATGCCCCGCTCCACCTGATCCAGCAGGTATTCCACGCCCACGGCCTTCAGCACCCAGTGGGTGGCGGTCTTCAGGTTGTCAAGAAAGACGTTGCTGACCACGTCCGGGTCTGCCAGCTCCCGCTCCTGGGCGGAGACGTCGGAGCCCAGGGCGCGGCCCAGCTGGACCTGGAGGAACAGCAGCGGCGCGGAGGACTGGCAGTCTGCCGCCAGCACGTCGCCGGCAATGCGCTGCCGCAGCACCTCGTCCCCCGGCCGGACGGCCAGCAGGTGGAGAAACAGCCGCAGGGCGGCCGCCCGCTCCGGCAGTCCCCCGGTGCGGAGCCAGTAGGAGGCGAAGTCCGCCAGGGTCAGCACTGTGGCCTCGTCGCAGCGGCTGGCGGGGAAGCTGACCACCGTATCCAGCAGGGCGAAGGCGGTGTCCACGTCCACCTGGGCGGGGTCGGTGTAGTGGCGCAGCAGCTCCGCGGCGAACCGGGAGACGTCGGCGTCGGAGCAGTTCTCCAGCAGGGCGTCCACCACCAGCTTGGCGGTGTAGCGGATCTTGCTGGTCTGGGCAGGGGTCAGCAGCCCGTCGGGGCGGATGAGCTTCTCCAGATACTCCGCCCAACGCTGGAAGGGCCGGTCGTCCTCCGGGTCCGGGGCGGACCCCGCGGGCAGCTCCTTCTTGTAGCCGGAGTGATACCCCGCCAGAATGCGGCCGATGAGGGTGGCGGACTGACGGCGCATGTCGCCGTCGGGATTCATCAGTAGCTCGTACAGGAAGTCCAGGGTCTGGTCCTTCTGGGAGGAGGACAGATAGGTGAAATACTCCTCGAACACGGACACGTAGGCCCGCAGGCGGCCCAGGTCCTTCTCGCTGTGGGCGGCCTCCAGAATGCTGGCGAACAGCTGGTCATGGGTCAGACTGTGCATCAGCCGGATGTTGTGGTCCACGGCGGTGCGCCGCAGGGCCGACACCACCTCGTCGGGGGTCAGCAGGGCGGCGTCCTTCCGGGGCAGGGGCGGCGTGTCGTTGCCGTGCAGCGTCACGTCCACGCCGAAGGACAGCAGGTACTCCTCAAAGTCGTGGAGCTTGGAGTAGACGAAGCGGTAGCGGCGGCGCTTGGCGTCGTCCACGTTGTCCAGCTTGGCCAGGATCACGTCGAAGGCCTCCGCCAGGGAGTAGATGCGGGCGATCTCGTTGCCGCTCTCGTCCCGGGACTGCTTCACCCGGAAGTCGGCGTACACCAGGATCAGCGACTCGGCGGACAGGTTCTCGATCTCCAGATCCCAGACGGAGTGGTTGGCGGCGATGTGGCCGATGGTGTTCAGGTCCCGCTGGGAGAACCACTGGTTGGTGTAGTGGTAGTGGAGATAGGGCACCCGCTCACCGGCCTTGCATCCGAACTTGCCGATGTCGTGGCCGGCGGCGGCGCCGCTCATCAGGGCCAGATCCACCAGTCCGCCGGCGGCCTCGAAGGCCCGGGCTACGGTCATGGACACGTGGTGGACGCCTGCGATGTGCTCCAGGGTGCGGAAGGGCGTCACCTCCCGGCCCAGGCGCAGCAGCTCGTAGACGTGTTCCTCCCGGAAGCGGGTCAGGAAGCGGCGGTACTCCTCCGCCACGAAGCTGCGGCGGATCTCCTCCTCCGTGCAGAAGGCGAAATCGTACTGGGGGTCGAAGGGCAGGTCCCGCCGCTCCATGTCCAGCAGTACCCGCAGCACCTGCAAAAAGCACAGCGCGGCGTCGGTCTGGGCGGCGGAGTGCTTCCGGTCCAGCTCCGGATACAGCAGCGACACCGCCGTGTGATAGGCGAAGGGCAGCCAGCCCTCCTCCGGCTCCGGCGCGGCGGCGGACAGCATGGGGCGGCACAGCTCCAGCACCTGGCCGCAGGTCAGCCGCTGCCGGATGGGCAGCAGGGGCCGCAGGGCGGCGTTCCAGTTCACCTGCTCCAGCAGGCGGCGGGCGTCCGCCTGGTTCATCCGCAGACGCCGGAGGAAGCCCGGCTCCTGAAAGGCCCGTTCCAGCGCGGCGCTGGCATCCAGGGCGGCATCGTGTTCCATCAGCATAAAAAAACCTCCATCGGCGGACGGCGGATACAGCGATCCACGGGCCGTCCCGGCCGCTCATAGCATGGGTCATATAAGTGAATGATAGCATAAACCGACGGGATAGGAAAGAGAAATCCACAAAATGACCGCCGTTTTTTTCCAGTTCCCCGTTGACCTGCACAAAGAGGCGCCGCCGGGGGAGCTGTTCTTTTCCGGCGGGATGTGCTATACTACTGTCTGCCGGACCGGCCGCGGCCGGTGAGTCCGGTATGCAGAGAGAGGGGACCGTCCGTGAGACAATCAAGAGAGAACGGAAGGAGCCGGAAATGGCTCCGGCGGCTGCCGGCGCTGATGATCCTGGCGGTGCTGGCGCCGCTGGGCATCTTCTGGCTGGGCTTCCGCGTCTATTACAACGAATTTTACAGCGCCGCCGTGGCGGACGTCCACATCCCCGGCCTGGCGGAGAACTTCGTGCCCCAGGGACTGGAGGCCTGCGGCGGCGGAGAGTTCCTCATCAGCGGCTATATCTCCACCACCGGCGTCTCCCGGCTGTACTATATCAAGGCCAACAGCGCGGCCCGGCTGATCCGGGTGGTGGACAGGGACGGAAAGCCCCTGGTGAGCCACTCCGGCGGCATCTGCACCAACGGGCCCTTCACCTATCTGGCGGGCAGCGGCGGGAACTGCTACGTCCTGCCCTCGGCGGACATTTTCGACAGCGCCTCCTATGAGGCCAACGTGCTGGGGGTGCTGAAGACGGACAACGCCGCCTCCTTCTGCTATCTGACGGAGGACCATCTGCTGGTGGGGGAGTATGAGTACGGCCGGTTCAAAACCGAGGAGTCCCACCACATCACCACCCCCGCCGGGGACCGCAACACGGCGGTGCTGCTGTCCTATCCCTTGAACGGCGAGGCGGAGTTCGGCGTGGAGCCGGAGCCGGATCGGGCCTACTCCATCCCGGAACGGGTCCAGGGCACCTGTGTCACCGGCGACGGACGCATCGTCCTGTCGGCCTCCAGCTTCCGCAACAGCTCCCAGTTGTTTTTCCACGACCGGAAGACCGTGGTGCAAAGCCCCCACGGCATCTACTGGAACGACGGAACCCCCATCCCCATCTACTATCTGGACACCGGCAGCTGCGTGGACGTCCTCCATCTGCCGCCCTACTCCGAGGAGACGGTGTACGACGGCGGCCAGCTGTACGTGCTGTTCGAGTCCGCCGCCAACCGCTTCCGGTTCGGTAAGCTCATGGGCGGACAGTACCTCTACCGGATGCGTCTGCCCGAATGGGAGCGGGACGCCGGAGTAGACGCCCCATAAGTAAGCGCAGAACGCCCGCCGCGATCACGCGGCGGGCGTTAACGCTTTAGAAAAACTCCGTAGGTAATTTTCGACAGCCTTCACAAATCCTCGCTTTTCTGCCCGCGCCGCGGGCCGAAAAGCTGCCGCTGCGCGGCGCAAACGCCTGCTGACACAGGCTTTTTGCAGGCATTCAATCCAACACGAGGGGGCTCCCGCCCCCTCGTACTCCCCCTGCAAAAAAGGACCCTTTTCCTTCAGACAGGGTTTTTCGACAAGCAGAACGCCCGCCGCGATCACGCGGCGGGCGTTTTCTCAGTCGTAGAACCCATCCGGGTGGTTGTCCTCGTCGAACAGGTGGTTGTAGGCCAGAATGCGGTAGGCTTCGTACAGCGTCCGGGCCTCCTCCAGCAGATCGTCCTCCCTGTCGGTGACGGTGCCGTCCGGCAGCATGAAGCCGATGGTGGTGGCCACCGGCAGTTGGGACATCATCTCCCAGTGGAGCTTCTGGTAGTCCGTCAGCTCCAGCCCCGCCAGATAGGCGGTGAGGGTGCCCAGATAGTTGGCGGAGATGGTCAGGTCCTCCGCTTCCGGAATGTCGTAGTTGGCCCAGATGAAGAAGGGCACCGCGTACTCCTGGAAGACCTCCTCCGTGGTGCGGTCGTCCAGATTCTTGCCGTACACCGCCTTGTAGAAGTCGCTGCCCAGAGGCGGCTGATGGTCGCCGAAGAACACCACCATGGTCCGTTCGTCGCTGGCACTGTAGTGCTCGATCAGCTCCCGGATGGCGTTGTCGCTCTCCTTCGCCAGGGACAGGTACTGGGCCACGGCGCTGGAGGAGGCGCCGTCAGGGGCCGCCGCCTCCACGGAGCGGTCCAGATTGTTCCAGCCCTGGGCGTAGCCGCTGTGGTTCTGCATGGTGACGTTGAACAGGAAGGCGGGGCCCTCGGTCTCATCGGTCCAGCGATAGAGCTGCTCATAGTCGCTGGAGTCGCTGACGTACTTCCGGATGAGCCGGGGATTCTCCACGTCCTCCTGGTAGAACTGCCGGTCAAAGCCCATCCAGGGGTACACGGAGGTCCGGTTCCAGCCGGAGGACAGATAGGGGTGGAAGGCGATGGCGTGATAGTCCAGCTTCTTCAGCTGGGACACCAGGGAGGGCATCCCGTCGTAGCAGTACAGTTGATAGGCCACGGTGGAGGAGGGCAGGAAGGCCAGGGAGTCCCCGGTGAGGAACTCGAACTCCACGTTGGCGGTGCCGCCGCCGGTGACGGGGGAGATCATGGTGCCCTTGACGGTGTTCTCCGTCAGGCTGTGGAAGAAGGGCAGGGGGTCCTCCGTCAGCTCCAGATTGGGGAAGGCGGCGGCCATGTCCGCAAAGGACTCGTTCATGATCACCACCAGATTCTCCGGCAGCTCCAGTCCGCTGGAGACAGCGGGCTGCTGATCGATCTCATTCGCCAGCTCCTGTGCCCGCTCCGCCGAGTAGTCCTCCGGGGCGGAGACGAAGCTGTACCGCAGGGCGGTCATGAAGTTCAGCAGGAAGCCGTTGGCCTGGGTCTTCCACTGCTGGGCGTAGATGCCGATGGTGGGCAGCAGGGGCGTGCAGAAGAACACGTATAAGTACACGGCGATGGCCGCCCAGGAGGCGATGGCCGCCGGGAGCCGCAGCTTCTGCCGTCCCTTGGGGTGGAATACCAGCTGGCCCAGGAGCAGCAGCACCCAGTACCCCGCCAGGATGCCGGCGGCGATCCAGACGTTTTTGTCCGGCGTGTAGTCGAAGTTCCCGGCCACGTTGGCGGCGGTGCCGATGCTGAACAGGTCGCAGGGGAAGATGATGCGCCCCCGGAAGGTCAGCACATAGTGGTTGGCCAGGGCAAACAGGAAGCAGGCCGCGGAGGCGGTCCAGGCGGCCAGACCCTTCCGGCCCAGCACCAGCCGGAACAGCCAGAAGATCAGATAGTACCACATCAGGTTCAGGGCCACCTGTTCCGTAGTCAGGGAGTGGAAGGGGTCGTTGTTGTTCAGGTACTCCACCATGAGATAGGTGAGCCAGGGGCCGATGACGAACACCGCCCGGGCGGCGTTCTCCCGGTGCAGCAGGAAGGCCTGCAGCCGCCGGAACCGGGGCGAACGGGGCGCCTCCGTCTCCTGGGAGACGCCCTCCGATGCTTCGGCGGGGGCGTCCGATACGTGGGTATCTGTGACGGGGGCGTCCGGCACGGCGCCGCCGGTCTCCTCCGGGAATTCAATTGTGGGGGCAGTACCGGTGGTCAGCAGTTCCGGTTCCATACTTCATAGCTCCTCTCTGGGGGATATTGGAAAATCAAAAGGGAAAAAACGGCAGACGCCGCAGCGCCTGCCGTACATATGGTTCCTCTTACTTGTGCAGAAGGGGGGACAGGGGCTTGTAGATCAGGAAGCACAGCGCCACATCCAGCATCCCCTTGCAAAAGGTGAAGGGCATGTTGAAGATGACGAGGCACTTGATGAGACTGTCGGCGGAGGGCAGGATGGCCTGGTACATACCGATGATGGCGTCCAGGGGCAGGCCGTAGCACACCACATAGGCGGGATAGACCAGGAAGTAGTTCAGGGGCACGGAGAGCACGGCCATGAGGACGGCGCCCGCCACGGAGCCGATGAGGGCGGTCTTCCGGGACTTCTTCCACTGATAGATCATACCGGCGGAGAAGGCGAACACGGAGCCCATCAGGAAGTTGAACAGCTCGCCCACATAGGCGGAGGAGGTGCCCTTGATGAGGATGTGTAGCAGGTTCTTCAGGAACGTGACGGTGACGCCGTAGACGGGGCCCAGGGAGAAGGCCGCCAGCAGCTCCGGCAGATCGGAGATGTCCAGCTTCACGAAGGACGGGATCAGCGCCGGGATGGGGAACTCAATGAACATCAGGGCGAAGGCCACCGCGGACAGCATGGCTGTGACGGTGAGCTTGTGGGTGCGGGACATGGCGCTGGTGCGGCTTGCGGCGCGGACGGTGGGATCGGACATAATAAAACACTCCTTTTTACTGTCTGAAAACACCCTGGATACTTTGCGGGATCTCCAAGGTGAATCAACAGCAAAGGAGCGCACCAACGGCGCGCGGCTCCGCCGCACTCATCTTCTTCCATCCAGACTTCGGCACCGGAAAGGCCGTTACTGTCGGTCCCGGAGTTTCACCGGGTCAGCGGACGCGCCGAAGGACGCGCCGGTCGCGGACTGTACCGCCGGTGGGGAGTCGCACCCCGCCCTGAAGACAAAGAATTCAGTTGTTTTCTGACGGTAGTATACGACAGGATCATCGAAATTGCAACCCCCAAAATAAGCCTTTACAGGCAGAAACAGATGTTCTATAATAAAAGGCAAAAAGGGGGACGGCGCCGCGGCGGACCGTCCCGGAGGAAGGGGGGGACCCGCCGTGCGGGGAAGACCGTCGTCGTGCAGCTTCACCGGCCACCGGCCCGGCAAGCTGCCCTGGAGATACAATGAGCGGGACCCCCGGTGCGTGGACCTGAAGCGCCGCATCCGGGACGCCGTGGACACCGCCTATCAGGAGGGCTACCGCCATTTCCTCTGCGGTATGGCCCAGGGCTGCGACCTCTATTTCTGCGAGTGTGTCCTGGCCCTCCGGGCCCGGCATCCGGACGTGACGGTGGAGGCGGCCATCCCCTGCCCCACCCAGGCGGCGGAGTGGCCGGAGGCGGAGCAGGTCCGCTACCGGACGCTGGTGCGGGCCTGCGATTACGAGACCATGGTGTCCGATCACTACACCCGGGACTGTATGCAGCGGCGGAACCGGTATCTGGTGGACCATGCGTCTCTGCTCATCGCCGTGTGCGACGGCACGGCGGGGGGCACCCGGTACACCGTGGAATACGCCCTGCGGCAGCGGGTGAACGTGGTGGACCTGCCGGTGGTGGTGACGGCGGTGAAAAAAAATCCGGAGCGCCGGGAACTTTTCTGATTCTCCGTCCGTCTGTATCTCCAGAACATGAAACAAAAGGAGAAACCCATGAAAAAAAGATGGATGACACTGATGCTGGCCCTGGCCCTGGCGGCCGCCCTGACGGCCTGCGGCGAAAAGGACGGCGCCGCGTCCTCCGGCCCGGACGTCTCTGTCCCCGCGGCGGGAGACGTATCCCTTCCGGCGGAGAGCGACGAGGAGACGGCGGAGCCGGAAGACCAGCAGCCCGAGGGTGAACAGAGCGAAAACCAACAGCCTGCGGACCAGCAGCCCGCCGCCCCGTCCCAGCCGGAGAGCAAGCCCGCGGAGAAGCCCGCCTCCACGCCGGACAAAAAGCCGGACAATGGCAGCGGCCAGTCCGGCTCCTCCAACGGCGGCAGTTCCTCCTCCGGCGGTACGGAGACGGCCCAGTCCGTGGATCTGGCGGCGTTCTATGAGACCGTCAGCGCCGGGGACAACTTCCCGGCCATGGCCGCCCTCACCGGCGACACCCTGGACGCCCTGTATCCCGGCCTGAACGACCTGAAGCCCAGGCAGTGCCTGGTGTACACCCCCATGATCTCCGCCGTGGGGGCGGAGATCGCCCTGGTGGAGACGGCCTCCGCCGGCGACGTCCAGACGGTGAAGGACATCTTCCAGTCCCGGATCGACTACCAGATCGAACAGGGGGCTTTCTATCCCGCCACGGTGGAGGCGTGGAAGAACAGCACGCAGATCGTCTCCAACGGGAACTATGTGATGCTGGTGTGCATGAACGGCGGCTGCGACGGCATCGTCAGCAGCTTCAACGCCCTGTTCGCGTAAACATTCTCCATGAAACGGCAAGGACCGTCCTGCCTGATGGCGGGACGGTCTTTGATTTTCCGGACACCGGGGCTCATCGCTTGTCGCCGGGCTTGAAGATCAGGGCCATCACCACGCCGAACACCACGGCGGCGGCGATGCCCCCGGCGGTGGCGGTGAGCCCGCCGGTGAAGACACCCAGCCAGCCCTTCTCCGCCACGGCCTTCTGCACGCCCTTGGCCAGGGAGAAGCCGAAGCCCGTCAGGGGGACGGTGGCCCCGGCGCCGCCCCAGTCGGCGATGGGCTGATAGACGCCCACGGCCCCCAGAAGGACGCCCGCCACTACGTAGCCCGTCAGGATGCGGGCGGGGGTCAGCTTTGTCTTGTCGATGAGGATCTGTCCGATGGCGCAGAGGATGCCGCCGCAGAGAAACGCGTTGACGTATTCCATAGAGATGCCTCCCAAGGTTTTCTTGGGTCAGTGTGCCCGGAACGGGAGAGATTATACGGATGGACAAAGAGCCGGGCCGTCGGAAGACGGCCCGGCTCTCAGGCTGTCGAAAAAGTCGAGCATAGCTGGGCTTTTTCGCATTTATATGGTAAAATAAGCATGGGTGATGAAAGATGCTTGAACGAGGGAAGCTGGATCGTGGAATCGT